>DHGE01000179.1 GCA_002402635.1 Deferribacterales bacterium UBA4806 | reverse complement strand
ACCTGAAAGTAATAAACAGTAGGCAGGGAAAGACAATTGAAGAAACTTCTGAATTAATGAGATCAACTTTGATGATGAGTAAACTTGGTAATTTGGAAGCTGCTGATGCAACTGAAAAATTAACATCTACTTTGAATGGGTTTAAGTTAGAGGCTGAGGATGCAAGTCTGGTTGTTGATAAAATAATTGATTTGGATAATCAGTATGCCACGAGTGCTGGTGAAATAAGTACAGCTTTACAATATTCTTCTAATTCTGCTCAGCAAGCAGGAGTTAGTTTTGATGAATTAGCAAGTTACGTAACCGTTTTATCGAGCACAACTCGAAAAAGTGCGGAGAGCATTGGACAATCCTTTGACAAAATAGAGGCTTTGAGATATAATTCATAAATCTCAAAAGAAAATTATCTCTGATTGACTTGGAACTCCTGAAGAGGACAACAAGGGGCAAGCATTTAATTATTATAATATTAAAAAGTGATGATTTTAATATAAAAAAAAGGGAAAATTATGGTAGAATTTCAATGTGATAATTGCGGTAAGATTTTTATAAAGAAAAAAAATAGAGAATCTATAAATCATTTTTGTTCACAAAAATGCTATCGTGAATGGTTAAAAATAAATTATAGACCTTTTCCAGTAACGAGTGGGTCTTCACATCCTAGTTATCTTCACGATGTTGATCACAATGCAGTGTGTGAATGGTGTAATAAAGAATACCAAATAGGAGCATATAAAGCGAAGCAAGGAAAAACTAGATTTTGTTCTATAGAATGTAGAAGAGAATGGTATGCAAAAGTTTGGAGTCAAAAAAAATCTTGGAAATTAAATAGAAGAGAATTTGCTTTAAATCAATTTAAGAATAAAAGTATGAATAGGGTTAATTCTGCTCCTCAAAAAATAATTAATGATTTATTGTATAAAAAATCAATAAAATATAGAAACGAAGAGGTAATTGGTAGTTTTTCTTTTGATAATTATCTTTTTGAACACAATTTAATAATTGAAGTGATGGGAACATATTTTCACTGTGATATTAGAAAATTTAAAGAAATTAATTATAAAAATCAACTTGTAAGAATAAAAATGGATAAAATAAAACATTCTTTTATTTTAAATAATTATCATATTGAAATATTGTATCTTTGGGAAGAAGATATAATGAAGAATTTGAAATTATGTTCTTTATTAATTGATAAATATTTAAATAATAAGAAAAGAATAGATAATTATCATAGTATTAATTATGAAATAATAAAAAATAAACTTTGTTTAAAAAATAAGATTATTTTTCCATATATGGAGTGGGATATAGAAAAAATTAATCAAATAGTTGATATAAAATTAAAAGAAAAAATAAGTCAAAAACAAATAGATAAATGGATAACATATTCTTGTTATCAATGTGGTAAAAAGAATGAACAATTAATAACTAAATATAATAAAAACGAAAGACATTTTTGTTCGCAGAAATGTTTTCAAAAATATAAAAAAGAAAATGATTGGCATAGGAAGTCATCACCTTCCTCAATTGTTAATAAATAAAAATAATTAAAGTGCAGCCTGAACGACTAAGCGAGATAACTCCATAATTTTTATGGAGATGCGATAGTCTGGTCTTCCTTATAACTTATTAAAAGAAGAGGAAGAGAATTGCTCAAGTGTAAAGACACTTTTGGAAGAAGCAATTCCTTTTATTGATTTTATCAATAGATGTAACAAAAACGAAAAACGATGTTCGCTCGATTAGAAAACATCAAACTTGGAAAAATGTTTGAAGATGACGCAACAAACATTAATGATGTTGAAAGAGCATTAAGTTTAGTTAATATTAGATTAAGAGATACTGCCACTTCATTTAGACCTATGGGTGATGTAATGGATGAAATCGCTGAAAAATGGTCTACGATGAATGAAATAGAACAAAGTGCAGTTGCGAATGCTATTGCTGGTAAAAATTATGCCAGAACATATAGTAATATATGGAAGTTTGCATTTAATTAATAATAAAAAATTAATTATAAAAAATTTCAGAAGATGACCAAATCGGAAAAACCCTGGAAGCAGGCAATTCCGAGGAAAGACTTGTTTAATTTTATAAATAAGTATCCGTAACGACTATATATTTACATGGTGACATGTAGATTTACGTCATCCTTCTTTATTTTATAAAATAAAGAAGAAGATAGAGTCTGAACTGCAAATATAACTTAAATGAAATTGCAGAAATAAGAAGAAATTCTTATTCGCCATTTTTATAATGGTCAGTAATAATATATTTTTTATATTATGAAAGTAACAGATTTGGTAAGGCAACGTGAAAATTTCTTAGTGTTAATGTCCAACTACAACGAGGTTTTAAATGCACAAGCCATTCAACTTCATTCTGTTGGATTGGCTACGGAACGATATGAAATTTATTTAGATTCCATAGAAGGAAAAACAAATATATTACAAGCATCAATAGAAACATTGTGGCAAAAAGCACTTAATGATGATATTATTAAATTCTTTTTGGATTTAGGAATTGCTTCTACAGAAACAATAGATAAAATGGGTGGTTTGATTCCTATTTTAGAATCAATTATTGCTTTAATTGCAATTTTAACCGCACAGAGAATAGTTAATTTTTTTATTACAGCTAGTGCTGCTGTAAACACTTTTTCTGTTTCGATAGCCGGTTTAAAAACTGCATTAACGGCTCTTATAACTCCAACTTCACTTCTTCAAATTGCCATAGCTGCTTTAACTGCGGTTATTATAACATATCAAAATACAGTAAAAAAACAAAATGATATTGGTTTAGAAAATACAACAAATGCATGGACAGAGGCTTTTAAGAACTTAGATGAAGAAGTAAGAACCTCAATTGGTTTATTGAATATGTATGAATCTATAGTCAATAGAATAAACGAAAGACAAGGATTCGGAGACGCTTTTGTCAATAAACAAGAAATAATTGATCAAGGTTTAAAAGAAGTAATTTCTAGTCTTAAAGATACTTCCTCAAATTATGACGAGTATACAAAAGCAGTTAAAAAAGCTGCTGAAATTGCAGGATATACCATAACAGAAAATGGTGATTTAATAAGGTCGACAACCGGAGTAGGTAGAGTTGTATTAAAAACAGCCGATGATTTTGATATTCTTACAGATGCAGAATTAGGTTTATTCAATGCTACAAAAGCAGAATTAGATACTTGGGTAACAGCTTGGAAGCGTGCTCATGGTCAACTTTACGATACCACAGATGAATTATCTCAAGCATTTGACAGATTGCAAGTTATACTTGATGATTCATTTGGAAAAGCATTTGATTCCTATCACGATAAACAAGAAAAAGCAGCAATTCAAGCAGCAGAATTAAGATATCAAATAGAATTACTTTCAGAACAACCAACGTTATCAGACGAACAACTAACTCAATTAGGCGATCTTCAATATGAATTGTATAATGTTGAACAAGATATTTTAAAAACCGCTGATGCTTATGAGAAATCCCTTCGGGCATCAATAATTAGTACTTTTATTCAAAAAGTTTCTATGTCTGAACTTGGAGATGAGGCTAGAAATACAGCTTATAATATGGCTGCCGACATGATGAACGCTTGGGGATTAATGGGTGCTGAAACCGTAAGAGTTATGGGAGCAATGGATCAGGCAATGGTTGATCTGGCAAATGGAGCTTATGAGTCGGCACAAGAAGCTATAGCTAATATTTTAAATATTGGGAATGCTGCAAATGCTATTAGCGGTAATTATTATTTGAATTTTGTTGTTACTACAAGTGGAAACGTTGTATCTCCTGGAACTTTAGGAGAGGATGATCCACTATGGGGATTACAAAACAATCAATCAACAACTCTACCATTTAATCCACCTCCTACGAATGTTCCAACAAGATCTTCATTCCCTGGATTTTCAGGTTATGGTGGTGGAGGTGG
>DHGE01000160.1:3271-9953 GCA_002402635.1 Deferribacterales bacterium UBA4806 | reverse complement strand
TAAATTCAACAGATTGAAACCATATTCCGTCATTAGCTAACCAACTAATAGAAGTTGCTTTAAGTAAATCATTAAGTTTCTCTTCTTCAAGTTTTAATAACTGGGAAGGCAGCCCTTCAATAAGCTCAAAATTTAATACTTTACTTAACCTTTCAATTAATATAAAAGAACTTTTTTTATATACCTCGTCTAAACATTTTAGTGCCTTTTTTTCACCTTGCTGGCGACTCACTTCTAAAAACCATAGAACATGATGAAAAGCAAAACGATGGATAAAATCAATAAACAACTCTACTTTTTCTCTTTTCTCCATTCTTTCTCCTTTCTGCTAATATTTTTAAATAGTCAAGCCTCCATCAGCTGCTATAATCTGCCCAGTTACATAATCAGAATCCTTTGATGCTAAAAATAAGAATATCGGAGCAACAGTTTCAGGGGGAGGTAGTTTCTCTAAATAATCGGCATAATCATGGCCAAATTGAACTTTATAGAATTCTGATAAAGCCTCAGTCATTCGCGTTGATGCAACTGGCAAAACAGCATTTACTTGGATATTATAAAGAACCAACTCTTTTGCAACATTCTTTGTAAAGGAAACAATTCCTCCCTTTGCTGAAGCATAGTCAACAACGCCTATACTCCCTTTAAAGGCAGCAGGAGCAGCAAGATTTATAATTTTTCCTTCATTTTTATCTAACATATATTTTTTCACTGCATAGTAAGTACACAAAAATGTCCCGTTCATGTGAACATTTAATGTTTTCTGCCATTCTTCAAATGTTAAATCAACAAAGGGTTTAGGTTTAATTATCCCAGCATTATTTACTAAAATATCTAAGCTTCCAAATACATCATCGATCTCTTTGAATAATAACTTTACATCTGCCTCTAAACTGACATCAAAGAGGCCTCCATAGGCTTCTCCACCATCTTTTTGGATGTTGTATATTGTTTCATCAAGTAATTTTCTACCCTGATAGCCAACAATATATACCTTTGCGCCCTCATGCGCAAAAGTTTGAGCTACAGCCCTACCAATTCCTCTTGTGCCACCAGTCACTAGTGCAGTTTTATTCTTTAACCTCATGGTTTACTCCATAATGCAAGAATTGTCGCTTAACTGAACTCTATCAGATTTAAATTTATTTATAGCTTTTTCATCATCTTTATAGCCGAAGGCTATAGCAATTTCTAGTATAAATTCATTAGAAACCCCAATAAACTCGTTAATAACGTCACTAACTCCTCTGATATAACCTATTGGACATGTTCCTAATCCTAATATTTCGGCAGCCAGCATAAAATAAACCATATATGAGCCAATATCTATGGATCTTGTAGGATATAAACTTTTATGAATATATATGAAAGCTACTGCAGGTGCATTAAAAAAAGTAAGGCTCCCTTTAAAGATATAGCTCAGGTTTAATTTGTCCTCAGATAAATAACCTTTCATATCATCCATTAATTTTTTTCTTCTATTTAGATATTTCTCGGGAACTTCGCCAGAAAAGGGAGGTCCATAATTTCTGTTTTTTTCATTGGCTGCTTCTAAAATTTTTTTTCTTAAATTTTCAAGTTTATTGTTCATCACAATATAAATTTCCCATGGCTGCATATTTGATCCAGAAGGAGCTTGCTGTGCAGCTTCCAATAGATTTTCAACAACATTACCTTTAATCGGAATATTTTTAAAAGCTCTACAAACTTTTCTTTCCTTAAGTAAATTAATAGGATCCATATTACACCTCTCAAAAACTGATAAAACCTAAATAAATTCGTTCAAATCAACATCAAAAAGACCATCAGCTGTTATTTTTATGTGAGGGATTACCTCTAATGCCATAAATGATAACATTGCAAAGGGCTCCTTCAGCTTACACCCTAATTCCTTAGCACATTTGTTCAATCTGTTCATTTTCATTTTTACTTTTTGAGGCAACTCTTCTGATATAATACCTCCAATATTCAACCTAAGTATATAATAATCCTTTTCATTATAGCAAACAAGACCACCTTTTATTTGTAAAATTTTTTTTACAACAGCCATTAGGTTATCATCACTTGTGCCCACTGCAATTATATTATGGCAATCATGGGAAAGTGAACTTCCAATAGCCCCTTTTTTTAGAGCAAAACCTTTTATCAATGCTGCAGCCTTTTTATCTCTACCATATCTATCAATATTTATTATCTTTAATATACCCTTTTCAAGGATATATTCATTTATTTTTTTGTTTATATAATTACAAGTTTTTGAGGGTTTTAACATTGTTAATTTTACTTTTTCCGTTATAAGAGAATCTCTATTAACTTTGACTACTAACTTCCTGGCACTTTCTTTTATCTCTGGGATAATCACTGGTTCAACAACTTTTAAGCTATATAACAAGCTCTTTGGTATATTAAATTTTTTATATTCTTCTTTATATAAATTGCCATGTATTATGACTAAATGGGGTTTAAATGATTTTATATCCTTAAAAACAACTAAATTGGCAGGGGCCCCTTCTTTTATAAAACCACCTTCAATATTATAATATTTAAATCCGTTATAAGCACCCAACTTAAGTGCAATAAGAGGGTCAAGACCTGCTAAAACACCTTTTTTTAAATGGAAATTTATATGACCTTCTTCTATAATGTGGGCAGCTGTTCTGTCGTCAGTACAATACATCATGTTGTCTGGATATTTCTCTGCCAGTCTATAGGCTCTCAATTCGGTGGTTGCAGCTGAACCTTCCCTTAAAAAGATTCTCAAGCCAGCCTTAAGTTTTTCTTCTATTTCTTCGTAGCATTCGCTTTCATGGTCGTCTTCAATGTTCCCGAACTGAATATATTTTAACAAATCATCTCCTCTCAACCCTGCTGCATGCCCGTTAATACACTTATTTAATTTTTTCGCTAAAGATATAATGGACATAAGTTTTTTATCTTTATTGAAAACACCATTTATATTCATAACCTCACCAAGCGCTACCACTTCATCCATATGTAACAACTCAGATATTTCATTTTCAAAAAGGACCCCACCTCCTCTAGTAAATTTTGATGCAGGGACACAGCTACTAGCCGCAAATTTTATATTAATATCAGCTAACCTTGCATTTTCTATAAAATATTTTACTCCAGCAAGGCCTGCTACATTTGCAATTTCATGACAATCTGCTACCACTTCTAAGGTACCATACTTTGCAACTAATTGACCAAAATAATATGGAGTCAAATAGGAGCTTTCGATATGACAATGGCAATCCATCAATCCAGGAGATACAACTTTTCCTTCTACATCAAACATATGTTTGCCTATTAGCTTACGCTGAGAAACTTTCACAATCCTAGAGTTTTCAATGCCTATATGGCCTTTATGCCATTGCATGTTAATAAAATCTGGAATTAGAGCATTATTAATAGCTATGTCCAATAAAAACTCCCATATATATAAATCGCAATATAAAGATAGCTGCTAGAATCCACAGCAGTGGGGTTGTCTCCTTTAATCTTCCACTAAAAAGTTTTAAAATAGGATATGTTATAACGCCCATCACAATTCCATTTGCAATGCTAAAAGTAAATGGCATAAAAATAATTAATAAAAATGCTGGCAAAGACTCCGTAAAATCCCCCCAGTCTATGTCAACTATTGATTGCGTCATATATGCACCAACAATAACAAGTGCTGGCGCAATTGCATACATAGGAATCGAACTTGCAAGAGGAGAAATAAATATAGACAGTAAAAATAGTATCCCTACTATAACAGCTGTCAAACCAGTTCTACCTCCAGCTAGTATTCCTGTGGTACTTTCAACATATGCTGTTGTTGTAGATGTTCCCATTAATGCTCCAAACATAGCAGTTATAGCATCTACACTCAGGGCTCTTGTCATCCTTGGCAATTCACCATTAATCATAAAGCCCCCCTGCTTAGCAACACCAATAAAAGTTCCTGTTGCGTCAAACAAATCAACAAAAAGGATAACAAAGACTATTGAATAAAACCCAACGTCTATAGCACTTTTTAAATCTAATTTTAAAAATACTGGCGAAATAGGAGGCGGAACATTAAAGAATCCATTAAAAGTAGTACCTCCTGTGAAGATAGCTACTATCCAAACAGACACAATACCTATTAAAATGGCTCCATGAATTCCTCTAGCTCTAAATATTGCTATAATAATAATACCTATTAGAGTCAATATTGGCCCTAACTCTCCTAAATTACCCATAGAAATGAGAGTCTGCTCATTTCTGATAATTACTCCACCCTGCTCTAACCCTATTAATGCAATAAAAAGGCCAATGCCAGCAGACATTGAATTTTTCAAGCTCTCTGGTATGCCTTTTATCAAAAGCTGTCGAATTCTAACAAGTGTTAAAAGAAAAAAAAGTAAACCTGAAATAAATACAGCCCCCAGAGCAGACTGCCAGGTATATCCTAATTGCATGACTATTGTATAAGTAAAATATGCGTTTAGGCCCATGCCAGGGGCAAGCGCAAAGGGGTAGTTTGCAAGTAAACCCATTAATATTGATCCAAAAGAGGCAGATAGCGCTGTGGCAACAAGGACAGCCGAATAACTCATACCAGCTTTTGATAATATTGCAGGATTTACAAAAATAATGTAAGCCATTGTCATAAAAGTTGTTATTCCACCAATGATTTCTTTTGGTATAGAAGAATTGTTTTCTTTTATTTTAAAATAAGCATATATATATTTTTTAATTGCCATGCCATAATAATAACAAATATTAGAAAATATTATAATAAATTTTTTATTATTTTTATTAAATTAACTATTATCAGAAATTAATAGACTTGAAATAATGTAAAATTTGTTTTAACATGCCTTTGAAGCATGTTGATTTTCATGATTGGAGGGTAGTTCTATGAATTTGGGTATTCCTAAAGAAATTATGGAAAACGAAAACAGAGTTGCTGCAACGCCTGAAATTGTATCAAAATATGTGGCCATGGGTTTCGATGTTTTTGTAGAATCGAATGCTGGAGCTGGGATCTATGCGTCAGATGAAGCCTACATAAAATTTGGTGCAAAAATTGTTCATGATACAGAGGAGCTCTATAGCAAATCCGATATTGTTATAAAAGTTAAAGAGCCTTTATTTAATAAATTTAAAAATAAACATGAAATTGAAATGTTAAAGCAAAATAGTATACTTATCACTTTTTTACATCCTGCTGCCCCCAGTAACTTTGAAAATGTAAAGAAACTGCAGGAAAATAATATAACTTCTTTTACAATGGATAGTATCCCAAGAATCCCACGAGCACAAAAAATGGATGCTTTAACTTCAATGTCCACAATAACTGGTTACAAATCGGTTATAATAGCAGCTAATAATCTACCTACAATTATCCCCATGGTGGGAACTGCAATTGGAGTTATAAAACCGGCAAATTTTTTATTTGTGGGGGCAGGAGTGGTTGGCCTTCAGGGTATTGCCACTGCAAAAAGATTAGGCGGAATAATTAATACTATTGATATTAGAGATGATGCCAAAACTGAAGCTTCAAGCTTAGGAGCAAAAATAATAGAATTTAGTATACCACAGAATATTGCAACCGGTCATGGTGGCTATGCAAAAAGTCTTCCAGAAGATTGGTTAGCCAAGGAAAGGGAAATTATAAATAAAAACTTAATGCAAGTTGATGCCGTAATATTGAGTGCATTGGTTCCTGGAGAAGTTGCTCCTCAACTAATTACTGAAGATATGGTCAAATCTATGAAAGATGGTTCTGTAATAATTGATGTGGCCATTGATCAAGGAGGCAATTGCTCAGTTACTCAAGCTGGTAAAATTATAAGTGAGCATAACGTTATTATTTGTGGAATTAAAAATATCCCTGGTAGTGTCCCTGTGCATGCAACTTGGCTTTATGCACACAATATCTATCACTTTATTGAGCTATTATTTAAAGATGGGCTAAAAAAGCTAAATCTCGAGGATGACATTATAAAACACACACTGGTTACCCACAGAGGAGAGTTATTACATGAGGGGACTATTAAGGCTCAGAAAAAACTAAAGGGCTCCAAATGATAGATTTTTTACTACTTCTATGTTTCTTTATAATTGCTTTCTTAGTGGGGTACATGCTGATCTCTAAAGTTCCATCACTACTGCACACTCCTCTAATGTCAATGACTAACGCAATATCGGCTATAACAATTTTAGGTGCTTTTCTTATTTTTGCTAAGAAAATTAACGGGATTGAAAGTTTATTAGGAACTATAGCTATTATAGCTGCAACTTTCAACGTTGTTGGAGGTTTTGTAATAACGAACAGAATGGTAAAAATGTTTAAATCAACTAAAGTTAATAAAAGTAACAATGGTTAGAGTTTTAAAACTATGAATATTGTCGCACCCTTAATAATTATATTTATCTTGTTTGTTGGTATTTTTCTATTTAGAAACCCCAAAAGCGCACGATTTGCAAACTTAATTGCTGCGTTTTCAATGTTATTAGCTGTTATCTATATATTCATGAACAATACTTTTGAAAAAGAATATTTAATTATTTTTTCAATAATTATAGGCACATTTTTGGGGTACATAGCTGCTGTAAAGGTCGATATGACAATGGTACCAGCAATGGTAGCATTTCAACATGGTATGGGAGGAATTGCTGCATTTATAGTAGCCTATATAGAATTACT
>DHGE01000160.1:0-3120 GCA_002402635.1 Deferribacterales bacterium UBA4806 | reverse complement strand
TTAACAATATTTTTTGTATCTATTCTTTTCTTAATTCTAACCTCAATAATACTAGGAATAATTTTTTCTATACGCATAGGTGGAGCAGATATGCCTGTATTAATTTCCTTTCTAAATGCAACCGCAGGATTAGCTGCTTCCTTCTGTGGTATCATATTAGACAATAGTTTGTTAATAGTTTTTGGTGCGGCAGTTGCAGCTTCTGGCTCTGTTTTAACCTATGTTATGTGCAAAGCCATGAATAGAAATTTATTAAATATCTTTATCTCCCATAACATTAAAATTAGCCACCACTCAAAACCAACTACACTTGAAAAGATTAATAATTCTCAAACTTCTGAAGAAAATATTGAGCAAAAGGCTGTAGAGATATTAAAAAACGCAAAAAACATAATAATTATACCAGGTTATGGTATGGCACTTTCACATGCGCAATTTGAAGTAAAGCAGTTGGCTGACATATTAACTAACCTGGGCAAAGATGTTAAATTTGCTATTCATCCTGTAGCAGGCAGGATGCCAGGACACATGAATGTTTTGTTGGCAGAAGCAGATGTCCCTTATGACAAATTATTTGAAATGGAGTCTATAAATGATACTTTTCCTAGCGTAGATGCATCTATTATAGTTGGAGCATGCGATGTAGTTAATCCTGCTGCTGTTGAGATTGAAGGAACCCCAATCTCTGGGATGCCTATACTAAACGCTCACGAGTCAAAAAATATATTAATATTTAACTTTGACGATCGTCCTGGCTATTCAGGTGTTGCAAATCCTTTATACCGCAGTGATAAATGTTTAAAAATTTTTGGAGACGCAAAGGCAAGCCTTCAAAAATTACTTAAACACTTAACTGTATAGAATGCTTATATAATTAATCATACTCTATTTTTGATTCNNTATTTAATATGAGAAGCGATGAAATAAAAAAAGGTCTTGATAGAGCACCTCACAGGTCTCTTTTATATGCAACTGGCATATCAAAATCATCAATTAATAAACCCTTTATAGGGATTTGCTCCAGTTTTACAGATCTTATTCCTGGACATATAGGAATGCGAGATCTTGAGCGTTCAATTGAAAAAGGAATCCATACTGGTGGAGGCTACAGTTTTATCTTTTGTGTTCCAGGTGTATGCGATGGCATAGCAATGGGTCACAAAGGGATGCATTTTTCTCTGCCCTCAAGAGACTTAATAGCAGATATGGTAGAGACAATTGTTGAAGCTCATAGATTGGACGGTATCGTTTTCATATCAAACTGTGACAAAATAACACCTGGGATGCTAATGGGAGCAGCTAGATTGAATGTACCCTCCCTATTTGTTACGGCTGGACCTATGCACTCTGGATATTATAAAGGTACGAGAAGGTCTTTTGTAAGGGATACATTTGAAGCCGTTGCTAAATATCGAAAAGGTGAAATTGACGATAATGAATTAGAAAATTTAGAAATGTGTGCATGCCCTGGCCAGGGTTCTTGTTCTGGTTTATATACTGCAAACACCATGGCTTGCCTCACAGAAGCAATGGGAATGAGTTTACCAGGTTGTGCTACTGCCCTTGCAGGCTTTGCTAATAAAAGACGTATAGCCTTTGAATCGGGAGTTGCAATTTGTAATCTTGTTGAAAAGAATATAACATCAAGAGACATATTAACAAAGAATAGCTTTGAAAATGCAATCACCGTCGATCTTGCGCTTGGTGGTTCAACAAATACTGTTTTACATCTACCAGCAATAGCATACGAAGTTGGATATAAATTACCTATAGAGCTTTTTGATTCTATTGGAAAAAGAGTCCCAAATATTGCAAAAATAAGGCCTGCTGGTGAATATTTTATAGAAGATTTAGATGCAGCTGGTGGGATTCCTGCTGTCTTAAAAAGATTAAGTCCATTCATAAAAGAAAACAAGACCGTATCTGGCTTAATGATTACAGAGATAATCAGTAAAGCTGTAATTGAAAATGATGATGTAATTAGGCCTCTTGATAATCCATATAGACGTGAAGGAGGTATTGCTATACTTAAAGGGAATCTCGCTCCTGATGGTGCCGTTGTTAAGCAGTCTGCAGTTGATGAAAGTATGTTTGAGTTTACTGGTAAGGCAGTGGTTTTTAATTCAGAAGAAGAGGCTATGACTTCAATAATAAGCGGTAAAATTGGTGAAGGTAGCGTTGTTGTAGTCCGCTTTGAAGGCCCTAAAGGAGGACCTGGTATGAGAGAAATGCTTGCTCCAACGGCGGCAATAAGTGGTTCTGGACTCCAAAAAGTCGCTTTAATAACTGACGGTCGTTTCTCTGGAGGAAGCAGAGGTCCATGCATAGGACATATTTCACCTGAAGCAGCAGAAGGGGGGCCTATTGCACTTATCAAAAATGGAGATAACATATATATAAATATAAAAAAGAGGGAATTAACACTTTTAGTTTCAGATTCTGAGTTAACTAAACGTAAAAAAGAGCTACAGCCTTTTAAACCAAAGTACAATACAGGTTCACTTGCAAAATATAGTAGGTTAATTTCATCTGCTAGCGAAGGTGCAATCTTTAAAACTGAAGAGGGCAAGCCTTGGTAGCATCTTTAAAAAGTGGTGCTCAAATTCTAATGGAAAGTTTAAAGAAAGAGGGCGTAGAAGTAATTTTTGGATACCCAGGCGGTGTTTTATTAGGTTTGTATGACGTTATCTTTGATGCTGAAATAAAACATATCCTTCCTAGGCATGAACAGGGTGGCATTCATGCTGCAGATGGCTATGCAAGATCTACTGGCAAAGTTGGAGTATGTTTGGGAACATCAGGACCTGGAGCAACTAACCTTGTAACTGGGATTGCCACTGCTTATATGGATTCATCACCTATTGTAGTATTAACTGGTCAAGTGCCAACCGAGTTGATAGGTGGAGATGCCTTTCAAGAGGCCGATATAATAGGCATAACAAGGCCTATTGTTAAGCATTCATATTTAATAAGAGATCCTAAGGAAATAGCAACTGTTGTTAAAGAAGCTTTCCATATTGCAAAAACTGGTAGACCTGGCCCTGTAGTAATTGATCTACCTAAAGATGTAATGAATGCAAAAACTTCATTCAGACCACCTCTTAAATTAAACTTACCTGG
>DHGE01000048.1:75559-86430 GCA_002402635.1 Deferribacterales bacterium UBA4806 | reverse complement strand
GGCGTAATGTCAAAAAAAATGCAAAACTTTATTGATAAAATGCTCGATGCCACAAAGAGCAAATTATTTTACAAATATGTTGATCAAACAATAGCTTTTATAAACAATAAAAGTTTACAAATATTCAAAAAAGATCTTGATAAGTCTTATGTGCTTAAAAAAATAAAGAATATAAAAAGTAGGTTAGTTCACTCTGTTACACTTTCAACAATGCATGGGACGAAACCTGAAGAGATTGGCAAAATTGCTACACATCTTTTAAAAGATAAAAAAATAAATACATATGTTAAGTTAAATCCCACACTCATAGGTTTTAGTAAAGTTCAATCTATATTAAATAATTTAGGTTATGACTATATTTCTTTAGATGAAGAAAATTTTAAAAAAGACTTACCCTTTAATCATGCTTTAGCTTTAATTAAAAATTTAAAAAAAATTGCACAAGAAAATGAAATTTATTTTGGTGTAAAACTTACTAATACTTTAGCATGCATTAATAAAGAAAATTATTTGTCAGATAAATACATTTATTTGTCTGGCAAGCCATTATTTCCTATTGCAATAAATGTAGCAGCTGCATTAGCTGAAGCTTTTCAAGGAAACTTAGATATTTCATTTTCAGGAGGCATTGACTTATATAATGTTGATGAAGTTTATTCCGCAGGTATTTCACCAATAACTGTTGCAACTTTTCTCTTAAAGCCTTCTGGCTATTTAAAATTTAAAAATTTAGCAAAGGCTGTAGAAAAAATAGAAGAGATGAATAATAAAAATACAATTGATTTAATTAAATCAAATACTTTGGCGGAAAATGCATTAACTGATAGTTATTATAAAAAGGATAAAGCTATTTTTAAACGCAATAAAATTAATGAAAAATTAAATATTTTTGATTGCTTTATCTCTCCTTGCAATAAAAAGTGTCCCTTTGAACAGGACGTGCCAGAATATATATATAACATAGAAAGGGGTGACTTCAATAAGGCACTTGAACTTATATATTTAAAAAACCCTTTGCCAGCGATCACTGGTTCAATCTGTGATCATAAATGTATGTATAACTGTAACCGCATTGATTTGGATAAAACTTTAAATATAAGAGGTCTCAAATACTGTGCAGTAGAAAAGGCAACATTTAGACCTGTTAGGTTATCATCTTCTTGTAATAATGTAAAGGTAGCTATTGTTGGAGGAGGACCAGCTGGTCTGTCAGCTTCATATTATTTAGCCCTTTTTGGAGCAAAAGTTACCTTATTTGAAAAAACAAATTCATTAGGGGGTGTTGTTAAACAAATTTTACCATCCTTTAGGTTGAGTGCAAAGGATATTAAAAGGGATATTAACAATATTTTGTCTTTGGGAGTAGAAGTACAATTGAATGTAGAAATTGATAACTTATCAATAAATGAATTAAAACGACAGGGTTTTAAATATATTATATATGCAATTGGGGCAGGCATTGATAGAAAATTACCTATAAAGAATAAAAAGAATGGCCAAGTAAAATGTGCTCTCCAATTTTTAAAAGAATATAAAGAGGCTAAATTAAAAGATCTTGGTAAAAAGGTTGTTGTCGTGGGAGGTGGCAACACTGCCGTTGATAGCGCAAGGGCAGCATTGAGGATTAAAGGTGTAGATAGTGTTGTGGTTCTTTATAGAAGATCATTTTATGAAATGCCAGCAGACCTAGAGGAATATGAAAATGCTGTGAACGAAGGTGTAAAATATTTATTTTTGACTAATCCAATTGAATTTATCAAAACTAACACAATCAAATGTCAGAAAATGGCACTTGGACAAAAGGGTGATGACGGCAGGCGAGTTTGTATGCCATTAGATGAAACAATAGATTTAGAGGCAGATCTGTTAATTACAGCAATTGGTGAAACAGTGGATGTTAAATATCTTCAAAAATGTGGCCTGCCCACATATAGTAATAAAGCTATAAAGGTTGATGAGTATTTTCAGACAGAAGAAAAAAATGTTTATTTGATTGGTGATAGTGCTTTAGGACCTTCTACTATTTCTGATTCCATTGCAACTGCAAAAAAGGCATGTACTTCAATATTGGAAAAAGAAGGCTTTAACTTTGATAAACATGTTGATGAAGTAATCAAAGAGGAACATATAAAAATTACAAATGAGTTTCAAGTAGATAAAGGTTTACTTGAATTAACAAGAAGGAAAACTAATATAATTAAATCAAATTTAAGTGATCTTCCTTCCAATGCTGAAAATGATAGCGAAAAGTGCTTGCACTGCTTTTTTGAATGTTTAAGATGTGTTGATGTATGTCCTAATAGGGCAAATGTTGCAATAAATGTAGGAGACTTGAATAATTTTAATAATAAAAAACAGATCCTACATATTGATGATTATTGCAATGAATGCGGTAACTGTGCAACCTTTTGTCCCTATGATGGAAAACCATACAAAGATAAATTTACTTACTTTACAAGTGAACAAAAATTTAAAGCATCAAAAAATAATGGCTTTTATATAAAGGATTTAGAATATAAACAATTAGTTCTTAAACTTAATAATAATATTTATGATCACTCATTAAAAGATTCTTTTGGTTTAGATAAAAGTAATAAAATGTTAATGGATAGTTTTTCATTTATACTCACACTTTTTGATAGATATAAATATATATTATAGAAGAGGTTTTTATGTTGATTTTAAAAAATGCTTCAATTTTACAATTTTATCCATCAAAGTTTGAAAGTGGACTAGACATTATTATTGATGGAGGCCTAATAAAAGAGATTGGTCCAAATGTGGCTTTAAAATATATAGATTTTAAAGATTCAAAAATAATTGACCTTAATGGTAAAATTATAATTCCTGGACTTGTTTGTGCACATACTCATTGCTACTCAATACTTTCAAGAGGAATGAAAGTGGAATTGGGTCCAAACCCAGATTTTATAACAATTTTAAAAAATTTGTGGTGGAAGCTTGACAGAGCAGTTGCAAAGGAAATTTTATATTATTCAGCATTAATTTCTGCGATAGAGGCTATTTTTTCAGGTACTACTGCATTAATAGATCACCATGCAAGCCCTAACTGTATAAGTAACTCACTATCTATTATAGGAGATGCCTTTGAAGAGGTGGGCTTAAGGGGTGTTTTAACTTATGAGATAACTTGCAGAAACAATGGAATAAAGGAAGCTCAAGAAGGTTTGGAAGAAAATATTGATTTTATAAATAGGATTAAGAATAAAAACCAAACTCTATTGACAGGTGCAATTGGTGGACATGCTTCCTTTACATTGAGTGATGATGCTTTGAAAATAATTGGGAATGCTTTGCAGGATACAGAAACTGGTTTCCACGTTCATGTTGCAGAAGATTTCTACGATGTAGCTTATACTCATCATTACTACGGGCTAAATATTATGAGGCGCTTCGATAACTTTGGATTAATCAATAATAAGGCAATATTTGCTCATGGGGTTCATTTAACTGATGAGGATGTTAATATTATAAATCAGCACGATGCTTTTTTAATTCACAATGCAAGGTCAAACATGAATAATGCTGTTGGCTATAATTGTGGTTTATCTAAAGTCAATAATGTAGCCTTGGGGACAGATGGGATAGGTTTTAATATGTTTGAAGAGGTTAAATTTGCTTACTTTAAAGCTGCAGAATTTCATTCAAATATTGGAGTAAATATATTAAAGTATTTAAGTAGTGGCAGTGCAATATTAGAAAGGTATTTTAAAATGCCATTTGGCAAAATTGAGAAAGGATATACGGCAGATTTGACAATTTTAAATTATTTAGCTCCAACTTCTATAACAGAGGGGAATTTGTTAGGGCATTTGATTTTTGGGATGAGTGCGAAAGATGTAAATTCAGTTATTATTAATGGTAAATTAGTTTTGGAAGATGGAGAGTTAAATAAAAATCTGACTGAAATATATTCTAATGCAAAGAGAGAAGCTAAAAAGCTTTGGGATAAAATTAAGGAGCTTGATTAATGTTCCATAAGATAAGTACTTCAGTAAAAAGGTTGGATTCATTCTCAAAAGCAAGAGGAGATGCTCAATATATAGATGATATAGATTTTGGAGAAATATTTCATGCTTTGTTAATAACATCACAAATTTCGAGAGGTGTAATTAAAGTTATAAAATTACCCTATTTGCCAGAAGGTTATAATGTAGTAACAAAAGATGATGTACCAATGGGTGGAAAAAATGTAGTAAACATAATAAATTTAGATTGGCCAGCTTTTGCTACAGAGGAAGTTAATTATTATGGACAAACTATTGGATTGATTGTAGGGCCAGATAAAAATAAGTTGTTCGAATTGTTAAATAAAATTGAAATAGTTTATGAAGAAAAAGAGGGAGCTTTTACAATCGATGAAGGTTTAAATTGCAAGGGTGGCCCTATTTATGGTCATAACAATTTATTTGTTGATTATAATTTTGAAAAAGGCAATCCCACAAAAGCTTTTAATGAAGCTTACAGAGTAATTGAGGAAGAATATGAAACGCCTTTTCAGGAACAAGTTTATATGGAAACCCAAGGGATGGTAGGCCTTATTGAAGACGGTAAACTGACCTTATATGCTTCCTGCCAGTGTCCATTTTATATAAAAAAAGCACTCTGTACTATATTGAATTTAGAAACGGAAAAAGTAGTGGTAAAACAAACTGTGACAGGCGGTGGTTTTGGAGGTAAAGAAAATTTCCCCAGCATGTTAGCGGCTGTTTTAATGGTTGCTGTAAATAAAATTAGAAAGCCTATTAAACTTATTTTAGACAGAAAAGAGGACATGACAATAACCTCCAAAAGACATTCTTCAAGAACAAAGATCAGGGCAGCATTAGATAAAAATGATTATATTTTAGGCTTAGACATTGATATGATACTTAATGGTGGGGCCTATGAAAGTTGCTCCAAAGTTGTTTTGCAACGAGCAATTTTTCATATAAATAGTGTATATGATTTTGAGAATGTGAAGGTCCGTGGTAGAGCAGTTGCAACCAACACTGTGCCAACAGATGCTTTTAGAGGTTTTGGAACACCCCAGGCTGTTTTTGCAATTGAGTTGTTTATGTCACATCTTGCTAAGTTAAAAAAGGAAAATGATGTTATATTTAAAAAACATTATTTTATAAAAAGAGGTGGCAAAACTGTGACAAATGGTATTATGCATACTGATGTTAAATTAGAAGAAATGTGGGCTGCAATAAAAGAAAAATGTAATTACGAAGAGAAAGTAAAAGATTTTGGGAGAGGTAATTTCAAAGGAGTAGGGGCTGCTTTTTATTTGCATGGTGGTGGCTTTACTGGCGATGGTGAATTTAAGATTATAAAATCAAAGGTAAAGTTAAGAATATTAAAAGGCGGCTATGTTGAGATTCTTGCATCTAATGTTGAAATGGGCCAAGGTGTATTAACTACTTTTTGCAAAATTGTTGCTGAAGAATTAAATATACCTTTAGATAGAGTTATTTATCAGAACCCAGACACATCAAGAGTTCCTGACTCTGGGCCAACTGTGGCATCCCGCTCCATATTTATTGTAGGAAAACTATTGCAGAAGGCGGCTGCAAAATTAAAAGAAAAATGGAACTTAAGTGATGAATGCGAAGTAGAAGAGAACTATGAATCACCAGTAGGGCTTTTCTGGGATGGTGATGCTTTACAAGGGGATGCCTATGTAGATTATAGCTATGGCATATGTGTTGTTGAAGTTTTAGTTGATCCAATTACTTTTGAAGTTAAAACAATTGGAATATGGTCTATTCATGATGTGGGCACTCCCATTGATTTAAAAATTGTTGAGGGCCAAATATGCGGTGGTATTTTGCAGGCTATGGGATACGGCTACCTCGAAAAACTTGAATTAAAAAATGGTAGGTATTACCAAAATACTATGACAGATTATATTATTCCAACTTCTCTAGATTTTCCCACAATGGACATAATGTTATTTGAAAATACTTCACCTTTTGGACCATTTGGTGCAAAGGGGGTTGGAGAGCTTCCCTTTGATGGCGCTGCTGCTGCATTTACCTTAGCAGTGTCTATGGCAATTGACAGAGACTTAAAGAAAATTCCTGTTACACCTGAATATATTTTTGAGGTTTTAAGACATTGAATACAATAAAATTTAATTTAGATGGAAAAATCGTAGAAATTGAAACAGAACCTTTTAAAAGGTTGATAGACCTTTTACGTTATGATTTGAATGTTATGGGCATCAAAGAAGGCTGTGGTGAAGGGGAATGTGGAGCATGTGTTATTTTGTTAGATGATAAACTTGTAAATTCTTGTTTGATTGCTGCTGGAATAATTGATGGAGCTAAAATTGAGACGATAGATTCTATTAAAGAAACGCCCCTTGGTAAATCCATTATAGAAGCTTTTGCTGATTTTGGAGCAGTTCAGTGTGGCTTTTGTACGCCAGGAATGGTTGTTGCATCTTATTATATTTTAAAGAACTCTGCAAAACTTACAGAAGATGAAATTAGATATAAATTGTCAGGTAATATTTGCAGGTGCACTGGCTATGATAGTATTGTAAGAGCTGTGCTTAATGTTGCAAATACAATGGGAAAATGAGATGAATTTCTATAAGACAGAAAATTTGCAGGCTACTTTAAAATTAAGAAATGATGTTAATGCTATAATTTTGGCTGGTGGGACAGATTTAATGGTTAAGTATAGAAATCCAACTTTAATTTTACCAAATATAGAAAAGGATATCCTCTATATCGGGCATTTGAAAGAGTTAAAGGGTATTGCTATTACAAAAGGAAAAATAAGAATAGGGGCAGTTTCTACACTTAATGAGTTAGAAGAAAATGACATTACACCACCCATTTTGAAAAAGGCTATTAAGGAATTAGCATCTTTAAGTATCAGAAATATTGCTACAATTGGTGGCAATATCGCAAATGCATCTCCAGCTGGGGACACCATTTCACCGTTAATTGCCATAGATGCTACTATTATTTTAAAAAGCATAAAGGGTGAGAGAAAACTACCTATTGCCAAATTTATATTTGGTCCTGGTAAAACTGTATTAGAAGAAAATGAAATAATAGAAGCTATTGAAATAAATGATAGTAAGTTTAATAGGGAATATTATAAGAAAGTTGGAACGAGACATGCAAATGCTTTGTCAAAAATCAATTTTGTAGGGCTTGCTTTGATTGAAAATGATTCTCTCATGGACATAAAAATTGCTATTGGCGCAGTAGCTCCAGTTGTTGTGAGAAGTGAACAAATAGAAAAAAAATTAAAGGGCATGAAATTAAAAGAAATCAAAAAAACTATAAATGATATTCAAAAGGAATATAGTAGCCTGATCAATCCAATTGATGATCAGAGATCAACTGCAATATACAGAAAAAATATTGCTTTAAATTTATTGAAGAATTTTCTACAAAGTCTATAAATAAATACAAAAATTTGTTGTATATATAATAAATTGTTGACAAATAATTAAATGTGTAGCATATACTTCTATAGGAGAGATTATAATATGGAAAATGAATATTTATTTAGTCAGCTTAAAATAATCGCCGATAGCATAGCTTTAACTTTCGGTATTAACTGTGAAGTTGTTGTTCATGACTTTAAAGATATGAGTTCATCTATAGTCTATATTGCAGGTAATATAACAAAAAGAAAAGTAGGTGGACCCATAACTGATTTGATATTTAAGGCATTCAGAGAACACGGAGATAAAGTTCAAAATATGTATAATTATACAACAAGAACAAAAGATGGTAAAATTTTAAAATCTTCAACAATATTTTTAAGAAATTCTGATAATAAAGTTATAGGTTGTTTATGCATAAATATAGATATGTCCCACTTTATTAATTTAAAATTGATATTAGATAATATTATAGGATTTAAAGAAGTCTATGAATTAAGTAATATAGAGAATTTTGCAACTTCTACTGACGAAACAATAGAAGCAATATCAATGGATGTTGCAAAGAAATATGCAAAAACTCCAGACAATATGAATAAAGCAGAAAGATTAGATTTTTTACGTTCTCTTGATGAAAAAGGTGTTTTTGTGTTGAAAGGCTCAGTAGATAAAATAGCAAAAATATTAGGTATTTCAAAATACACTGTGTATAGTTATCTTCAAGAAATTAAGAACAGTAGGAATTCAAATGAAATTTAACTATAACATTGATGAGAAGCTTCCTTTTTTTAATAATATATTATTTGGATTGCAATGGTTCTTAATATCAATTCCTAATATTATTGTTCCAGGTAAAATTGTTGTCTATTTCCAATATGGCAATGATATGGTAATGCAGACTTTATATCTACAAAAACTTTTTTTTATATCTTTTCTAATGTTCATCATGCAAACTTTTGTTGGTCACAGACTTCCCTTAATTTCTGGTCCAGCTATAGTCTTAATGGTGGCTATTACATCTGTTGCCCAAAATGACGTAGCCAGTGTTTATAATTCAATGATTATATGTGGATTAATAGTATTTGCGTTGACCTATACAAAATATCTTTCAAAGTTTTTAAAGATATTTACCAAAAGAATTGTTGCTGTTGTATTAATACTTATTTCATTTATCATTTTACCGGGGATAATTGATTTGATTGTAAAAGTACCTGATAATGTTGATCCCTCCATAAAATTAATATTTTCAATCATTATGATTATTTTAATATTTGTTTTTTCAAAATTATTAAGAGGAATATGGTTGAACACGCTTATAGTGTGGGCGATGCTGTTTGGCTCAGTTATATATATATGTTTATTTAAGCCCGAAACTGATTTGTTATTTAATCAATTACCTCCTTTGTTTTCTAATTTTTTAAGTGATTTTAATATAATTCCTGCTTTTAACTTAGGTATATTTATAATGGTAGCTATCTGTTTTTTTGGACTTATGATCAATGATGTAGGAGCTATGGAAGTATTAAATGAATTAACGGAAGTTAAAGATAACAATAAAAGAATTATGAAAGGCGTAAGAGTTACAGGGTTTTTAAATATATTGGCTGGATTTTTTGGCGTAATAGGATCATGTAATTTTCCTAATTCAGCGGGTGTTATAGCTGCAACAAAATGTGCTTCACGCTATACTCTGGTGCCTTGTGCTATCTTATTGTTAATACTTGCTGTATCTCCAGCGTCAATTTTTATTATTAATTCTATTCCACCTATAATAATAGGCGTAGTATTTTTATATGTATTATGTCTTATATTTTCTTCTGGGCTTTATGTTTTATTTGAATCTGGTATGAAGTTAGATTTTGAAGATTTTTTAGTAATCGTTTTTCCTGTTCTGTTAGGTACATTTATTGCTTTTTTGCCAGATAATTCAATGAACTCAATACCGTCAATGTTAAAACCAATTATAGGTAGTGGTTTTGTTATGGGAGTTTTAATGGCAATAATTATGGAACATATGATATTTAGAAAAAAATGAGAGGGATACCGATGATTTCTATTGATGTTGTTTTTAACGCTATTAAGAGTGGTTTTTTTAATGATCAATTTAGGGCCTTTACAATTGAGGAAGCTAGAAAAGTAAATGATTATCACAAATCAATTCCTTTCTATAAAGAAACGCCTCTAATATCATTAAGGGAACTTTCAACTTATTGGGGAATATCAAATATTTTTGTAAAGGATGAATCCTTTCGTTTTGGACTTAACTCTTTCAAACTTTTGGGTGGTAGCTATGCTATAGGTAAGCTTTTATCTAGCAAATTGAAGCTTGATTGCCTCGATTTTAACAAAATAATGCAAGAAAGAGATAGAATAAAAAATTTAGTGTTAACATCAGCCACTGATGGAAATCATGGACGCGGAGTAGCTTGGACTGCAGAGCAATTTGGTCTGAAATCTGTGATTTATATGCCCAAGGGTTCGGCTGTTGAAAGAATAAAAAATATTGAGAAACACGGTGCTAAAGTTATTGTTACCGATTTGAATTATGATGATACGATAAAAATTGTTAGGAAAGATGCCAAGAAAAATGGCTGGATAATTGTTCAGGATACTGCCTGGGAAGATTATGAAGAGATACCTTTATGGATTATGCAAGGTTATCTTACACTTGTCTATGAATGCTACTGTGAATTGGCTAAAGAAAATATAGTTCCCTCACATGTATTTTTGCAAGCAGGAGTTGGTGCATTTGCTGGTGCAGCAGCAGCTTTTTTTTATCAAGTTTATGGTGATAAATGTAAAATAATTATTATTGAACCAGAAGCAGCACCATGTTTATATGAGTCTATTAAAAAGGGAACCCCACAAAAGATATCTGGTGAACTGAACACAATAATGGCAGGGCTTGCCTGTGGTGAGGTGAATCCTATTGGTTGGGAAATTTTAAAAAATGTAACATCTGCATTCATAAAGTGTAAAGATTATTTATCTGCTAATGGTATGAGAATATTATCTAATCCTTTAAAGAATGATAAAAGAGTAATTTCTGGTGAATCTGGAGCTGTGTCCATTGGAGTACTTGATTATTTACTTAATAGTGTTGAACTTAAAAATATCAAAAATAATTTAAATTTCTCAAAAGATACAAAAGTATTAGTATTTAGCACTGAAGGAGCGACAGATTATGAAAATTTTGAGAAAATCATTTGGTATGGAAAGCATTATGATCCAAATTATTAATTGTGTGGAGGTTATATATGGCGCTATATAGAAACAAAGTACTTGATACTGTTAAGCAGTATGAAAAAGATATGATCAGGTTTTTGAGAGATTTAATAAAAACTCCTGGAGAAAGTGCAAAGGAAGAAAAAGTAGCAAAAAGAATTGAAAGAGAAATGAAAGAACTAAAATTTGATGATGTTTACATTGATGAAATGGGCAATATCCATGGTGTAAT
>DHGE01000048.1:70568-75402 GCA_002402635.1 Deferribacterales bacterium UBA4806 | reverse complement strand
GATTGCGATGGTATAGCTTGGCAATATATAATAAATAAACTTAATTTAAAGCCTGAATTTGTTGTCTCTACTGAGGCCACTGATGGTAAAATTTATAGAGGCCAACGAGGTCGTATGGAAATCCGAATTGACGTGAATGGCAAGTCATGTCATGGCTCTGCTCCAGAAAGAGGTGAAAACGCTATATATAAAATGGCACCCATTATTTTAGATTTAGAGAAACTGAATAACAATTTAAAAAGTGATTCTTTCTTAGGCAAGGGTAGCCTTGCCGTTTCAGAGATATTCTATACTTCTCCTTCAAGATGTGCCGTTGCAGACAGTTGCGCAATATCTATAGATAGAAGACTTACTAGGGGTGAAACAAAGGAGAGTGCATTTGAGGAGATAATGGAATTACCCTCTTTTAAAAAGGCTGGTGCTAGAATTTCACTATATAAATATAATAAACCGTCCTGGAAGGGTTATGTATATGAGACTGATTGTTATTTTCCTACATGGGTTGTTGAAGAGAACGATATTTCTTGTAAGTCAGCTGTATATGCTTATAAGGAAATGTTTGGAAGGAATCCAATAGTTGACAAATGGACTTTTTCTACAAACGGTGTGTCGATAATGGGAATGTATAATATACCAGTAATAGGTTTTGGTCCAGGAAGTGAAGTGGAAGCACATGCTCCTAATGAAAAAGTAAAAAAAACAGATCTGCTTTATTGTTCTGCTCTTTTAAGTGTTTTACCAAAATATTATCTGGAATGCCTTAAATGAAAGAAATTAATAATTATGTATTAATAGCAATTGGTGGTAATTCACTAATTAAGGATAGTAAACATGCTTCTGTGGAACATCAGTATAGTGCACTTACACAAACATGTGTATATATTGCAGATTTAATAGAGTCTGGTCAAAATATTGTTATTACTCATGGAAATGGTCCTCAGGTTGGTTTTATTTTGAGAAGATCAGAAATCGCTTATCATTTAGAAGGAGTGCATATGACACCGATTTCGCTTTGTGGTGCTGATACTCAAGGCTCTATAGGATTTATGATTCAGATCATATTGGGCAACGAATTACTAAGAAGACAAATACATAAGGATATAACAGCTGTTATAACAAGAACTCTCGTTGATTCAAATGATAAAGCATTTATGGAGCCATCAAAGCCTATTGGATCTTTTTTAACAGAAGAACAAATGAATTCTTTACTTAAAAATTATCCTGATTGGAAGTTTATTGAAGACTCAGGTAGAGGTTTCAGAAGAGTAGTACCTTCACCAGAGCCTAAAAAGATATTAGATTTAGAGGCAATAAAAACTTTAATTAATAATGGATTTATAACAGTAGCTGCTGGCGGGGGCGGTCTTCCGGTTGTTAAAGATGGTAATTTCTATAAACCTATTGAAGCTGTGCTTGATAAAGATTTGGGATCAGCTCTTCTTGCAAATGAACTTAATATTAAAAGAATGATAATTTCAACATCCGTTGATTATGTATATCTAAATTATGGAAAAGAAAATCAGAGAAAAATTGAATTTGTAAAATTGGAAGAAATAAAAAAATATTTAAATGAAGGTCACTTTGCCAAAGGTTCAATGGAGCCAAAAATAAGAGCTGCAATTAAATTTTTAGAAGGAAATGGAGAAGTTGCCATTATAACCTCATTAGAACATTTAAAAGAAGCCTTTTGCGGCAAATTTGGAACAATAATAACTAAATAATGGAGGACAAAATGACGAATGTATTAGCGCAGGAACTCATAAAGGGGGTAGCACCTTTAAATTTTAGTGGTCTTTATTCAAAAGATTTTTTAAATACTTGGGATAAAACTCAAGAAGAGTTGAAAGCAATCTTATTGATTGCAAAAATTTTGAAAAATTTCAGAGAAAGCAATCTTTCATCTAAAATTTTTGATAGTGGACTTGCAATATCAATATTTAGAGACCAATCAACAAGAACTCGTTTCAGCTTTGTTAGTGCTTGTAATCTGTTAGGATTGTTACCTGTAGATTTTGATGAAAAGAAATCTCAGATTGCACATGGTGAGACTTTAAGGGAGACTGCTAACATGATTTCCTTTATGGCAGAAGTGATTGGCGTTAGAGACGATATGTTTATTGGTGTTGGTGAAAAATATATGAAGGATATATCTAATGCAGTAAAAGATGGTTTTGATAATGGTATAATTGAGCAGTTACCTATCTTAATAAATTTGCAAAGTGATGTAGATCATCCAACACAATGTATGTCAGACCTACTTCATTTAACAGAATATTTTGGTGGATTTGAAAATTTAAAGGGCAAAAAAATAGCAGTCACTTGGGCATATTCACCATCTTATGGCAAACCTTTAAGCGTACCACAAGGTATAATCGGTTTAATGACTCGTTTTGGTATGGATGTTACTTTAGCTCATCCAAAGGGCTATGATTTATTGCCCGACGTGATTACAAAGGCATACGAAAATGTAAAAAATTTTGGTGGTTCCTTTAATAGGACTGAAAAAATGGAAGAGGCATTTGATAGTGCCGATATTGTGTATCCGAAAAGTTGGGCTCCCTTTGAAGCAATGAAAAAAAGAAGTGAGTTCTTTTTAAAAGGCGATATGAAAGCTGTTGAAACTTTAGAAAAAGAACTCTTGAATGAGAATGCAAAATATAAAGATTGGACTTGCACAGAAGCTTATATGAAAAAGACTAAAAATGGTAAAGCCCTTTATATGCACTGTTTACCAGCTGACATTAATGGAGTAGGTTGCAAAGAAGGTGAAGTTGAAGCATCTGTCTTTGAGAGATATAGAAAAAATTTATACAAGGAAGCAAGTTTTAAACCATATATTATTGCTGCAATGATATTTTTAGCTAAAATAAAAAATCCTTTAGATGTATTAACAAAAATATTAACCAAAAATTATAAAAGAATAAAACATTAGATTTGTTGCTATGGTTAAAATAATTAAATTTTATTTGAATAATGAGGAGATAGTTTATTCGGATAATGTTAATAGATCACTTCTTGAATATTTAAGATTATATAAACAATTGTATTCTGCTAAAGATGGCTGTTCAGGAAGTGGTTTTTGTGGGGCTTGTCTTGTGGAAGTTAATGGTAAGCCAATGAAATCATGCGTAGTAAAGATGGGGAAACTTAACAATGCTAAAGTATTAACGTTAGAGGGCCTTCCAAGTCATATTCGAGAAATACTTGCAAAAGCTTTTGTGTCAACTGGTGCTGTCCAATGTGGTTTTTGTTCTCCAGGTATGCTTATGAAAGCATATAATTTAATAATGTATAACGAAGAGTTGACAAGAGATTTAGTCTACAAAGGTCTCAAAGATCATATTTGTAGATGTACAGGTTATAAAAATATTGTTGACGCCATATTGTTAGCAAAGGATGTTTTAAAAAGTGGTGCAAAGTGTATTTACTTTGATAGTTTTAATATAGGCAAATCACCGCCAAAAGTAAAAGCTTTCGAGAAAGCTATCGGATCTGAGCCTTTTATTGATGATATGTATTTTGATGGTATGCTTTACGGTGCATTAAAATTTACTGATTATCCTAAATCGAAAGTTTTGAATATCGACATATCAGAAGCGATTAAATCAGAAGGGGTCGTGAAAGTCTTAACGTCAAGAGATGTTCCTGGTAATAAGTGTGTTGG
Organism: Deferribacterales bacterium UBA4806; assembly: GCA_002402635.1. Taxonomy (GTDB): domain Bacteria; phylum Chrysiogenota; class Deferribacteres; order Deferribacterales; family UBA228; genus UBA228. The sequence goes on along the minus strand of DHGE01000048.1, from coordinate 71,738 downwards.
TGCAATAAAAATGGATTGGCCAGTTTATATTGATGTGGGTGAGGAAACGAATTTTATTGGTGATGTTTTAGCATGTGTGATTGCAAAAAGTCAAGAGGCTGCTAAGTGTGCTGTAAGTAAAATAAAAGTTGAATATGAAGTTTTAAAGCCCGTTACAGATGTTTTAAAAGCTTATTCTGGAGAAGAAATAGTTTACAAAAGTGGAAATATACTAAAAGAAACTGTTATCAAATATGGACAGGATGTGCAAGAAGTATTTACAAATTCAGAATATGTTGCAAAAAGAGTTCTAAAAACTCAATTAATAGAGCATGCTTATTTAGAAGTAGAGGCATCAATTGCATTAATAGATGGTGATAAATTAACTGTATATTCTCAAGGGCAGGGCATTTTTGATGATAGAAAACAATTGGCAACCTTTTTAAATATTCCAGAAAATGATATTATTGTAAAGTTGGTTGCAGCTGGTGGTGCTTTTGGTGGTAAAGAAGATTTAACTGTACAGACTCATGCTGCATTGGCTGCTTTTTTATTAAGAAGGCCTGTGAAGGTTAAATTGAATCGTGAAGAATCCATTAAAATGAGTGTGAAGAAGCATCCTACTATACTTGATTATCAGCTATCATGCGACAAGAATGGAAAGTTTACTGGATTATACGCAAGAATTATTGGAGATACTGGTGCTTACTCGTCAGTTGGTGCACCTGTTATGGACAGAGCTGCTACTCATGCTGGAGGTGCCTATTTTATACCTAACATTGATGTTAAATCATCGGCAGTTTTTACAAATAATATACCAGCAGGTGCTATGAGAGGCTTCGGCGTAAATCAAGTAACATTTGCGATTGAAACATTAATTGATGATTTATGTGAAATGGGGAGCTTTGATAGATGGCAAATAAGATATGATAATGCATTGGATGTTGGCTTAACTACTACAAGTGGACATATGCTGCGTAAAGAGGTTGGATTGAAAAAAACGTTGAATGCTGTTAAGGAGAAATATTATGGGTCAAAAAATGTAGTTGGTATTGCTTGTGCAATAAAGAACAGTGGTATAGGCAATGGTTTGTTAGAAGAAAGTAAAGTCCTCATTCATATTGCTGAAGATAAACATATAATGATTTATCATGGTTGGAGTGAAATGGGTCAAGGGATAGATACCGTTGC
>DHGE01000048.1:0-70464 GCA_002402635.1 Deferribacterales bacterium UBA4806 | reverse complement strand
TCATTATATGAATTAATTGGTAATAAATATTATGGTTATTATGTTTGCGATTGGACTACACCTCCTGACTTTAAAGGTGAAATGATAAGTCACTTTGCTTATTCTTTTGCAACACATCTTGTATTATTAAATAATAATGGGGAGATTGAAAAGGTAGTAGCTGCTCATGATAGTGGGCATATTGTAAACAAGAAGCTTTTTGAAGGCCAGATTCATGGTGGCGTTGTTATGGGAATGGGGTATGCTTTAAGGGAGAATTTAAAGTTAGTCGATGGTATGCCGCAAGCCAAAAGTTTAGGTCAGTTAGGTTTGCTAAAATCACATGAAGTCCCACAAGATATAGAAGTAATAACTGTTGAAACAGATGATGTTGATGCTCCATATGGTGCAAAAGGTGTAGGTGAAATTAGCTCAATTCCAATTTCGGCCGCCATAGCAAATGCATATAGAGTTTATGATAAACATGTATATGAAGAGCTACCATTAAAAAGAAAATGAGCATTTGTTTTGATAAAAACTTAGTCATAATAAGGGGTGGTGGAGATTTAGGAACTGGAGTTGCTTACAAATTATTTAATTCTAATTTTAATATAGTTATTTTAGAAATAGCTAATCCAATTACTGTGAGACGTAAAGTAGCCTTTTCCGAAGCCGTTTATGAAAGAAAAGTAACTATTGAAGGAGTAGAAGCTATTTTAGTACATGAAGTTCATGAAATATATAATAATATAAAGCATAAGAAAATTAGTGTTATTATTGACGAAGAAGCAAAAATTGTAAATAAATTAAAGCCCATTGCCTTAGTTGATGCGATTGTAGCTAAAAAAAACTTTGGTACAAATAGAAGTTTAGCTCCAATTACAATTGCGTTAGGACCTGGTTTTGTTGCTGGCGTGGATGTTGATGTTGTAATTGAAACAAATAGAGGGGAAAATTTGGGTAAAATTATTTATGAAGGAACAACAAGCGCAAATACAGGGCAACCTGCTGCTGTAATGGGTTTTAGAAGAGAGAGAGTTTTATGGGCACCTGTAAGTGGTTATATAAATGTAATTAAAGATATTGGAGAAATTGTTGCGAAGGAAGAAATTGTGGCTGAAATTAATGGAGTTGAAATTAAGAGCAAAATTGCTGGATTTGTTAGAGGTATTGTGCGATCTGGAATATATCTAAGAGAGGGATTGAAAGTGGGTGATATTAATCCAAGAGTTGATAGGCTAGATTTATGCTATAAATTATCAGATAAGGCTTGCAAATTAGGGGAAAGTGTTTTGGAAGCAATTAATAAATTGAAAATAAGATATTATAATAAAAGTTCTTGTGGAGAAAGGTATATTGTTTAACAGAAGGGATATCTTAAAAATTTCTTTATTATCTGTTAGTTATGTTGCCCTTAATGCATCGATTGTGGGTTGTAAAATTAATGATAAAAGGAGTGTGTCACAAATGAATATTGTTCATTTTATGGATGAAGCAATAAAAGAAGCCGAAATTGGTATTCAAAAAAATGAGGGAGGTCCATTTGGAGCAGTAATAGTTAAAGATGGTCTGATTATTTCTAGGGGACATAATATGGTACTTTTTACGAAAGATCCCACAGCGCATGCAGAGATTGTTGCTATCAGAAGAGCATCTAAAAAACTTCAGAACTTTGATTTGAAGGGCTGTCAATTATATACAACATGCGAACCATGTCCTATGTGCTTATCTGCAATTTTTTGGTCTAGAATTGACAAAATATATTATGGGTGTTCAAAAGAAGATGCTGCAAAAATAGGATTTGATGATAAATTGTTTTATGAAATGCTTGTTGATGATAATTTGAGAAAAAAATATCTAAAACAAGAGCAAGTAAATAGGGATAAGTGTATTAAAGTTTTTGCTGAATGGGATCAGAAAGAAAATAAAAAAATGTATTAACTTTTTATAAATGTTAATTTTTAATATTCAAAAAATTAACTTATTGAAAAGCCAGTGTAAATGGAAGTTTATTAATTTGTTTATTATATAGTTATAAATAGTTTTATATGTACAAAAATTTGTTGATTTTACAAAATATTATATTAAAATGAAATTACTTATTTATTAATTTAAAAACAAAAATATGTATGATATCGTATTAAAAAATGGCTATATAGTTTATCCAAAAAACACAATTAAAGCTAACATCTATATAAAAGATAAAAAAATATCATTAATTAGTTCGGAGAAAGATCAGCTAAAAGCTAAAAAAATAATCGATGTTACAAATAAATTTGTAATGCCAGGGATTATAGAACCGCACATGCATGTAGAATTACCTATTCAAGGCTGTGTTAGTGCTAATAACTTTTATACCCAGAGTATATCGGCAGCTTTTGGCGGCGTCACTATGTTCATGGATTTCATCAATATTAAAAGTGGAGAATCAATCATAGAAAACATTAAATTACGAAAAGAAGAAATGGCAAAGTCTGCTATTGATTATGGAATACATTCTCAGTTGGTAGAATGTAATAATCATATTTTAAAAGAAATGGAATATTTAAATTATTATGGTTGTCCCTCCTTCAAAATTTACATGACTTATAAAGATAGAGGATTAATGTTAGATGATAAAAGTATTCTTATGATTGTAGATAATGCTAAAAATTTAAACCTTTTACCTATGGTCCATGCTGAAAGTGACTCAATATTTGAATTTAATTTAAGCAAACTAGAAAAAACAAAGAACTTTCTGTGGTCAACTTTTCCTAACTCAAAACCTAATCTGTGTGAGGTTGAAGCTGTTAATAGAATAGTTAATTTTTCTAAGTATATAGGTAATGCTCTTTTAATAGTCCATGTTTCTGCAAGAGAATCACTACAAATTATAAAAAACGCCCAAGATAATGGTCTACCCATATATACAGAAACATGCCCACAATATTTAACTCTCACTAAAAAAATCTATAAAAATCCCAATGGTTTTCTTGCAATATGTTCCCCACCCCTAAGGTCATCAAGAGATTTGTATGCCCTATGGAATGGTATAAAACAAGATGTCATTACGACAATTGGATCAGACGATTGTGCCTATACAATAAAAGAAAAAACTGTTTTTTTAGTTAAAGATAAAAACGGCAATTATAAACAAGATTTTAGAAAAATAGTCAATGGCTTGCCAGGAATAGAAACAAGACTTCCCTTGCTTCTCTCAGAAGGTGTAAATAAAAATAAGATTTCTATAAATAAACTATGCGAAATATGTTGCACAAATATTGCTAAACTATATGGGTGTTATCCTCAAAAAGGCATTATAGCACCAGGTAGCGATGCTGATATTGTAGTTATTGATATGGAAAAAGAAGTCATACTTTCTCAGAATATTCTACATAATAATGTGGATTATTGTTTATACGAAGGTTTAAAAGTGAAAGGATTTCCTATTATTACTATTTCTAAAGGAAAAATAATTGTAGAAAATGAAATTTTTTACGGAAATGTAGGTGATGGTGAATTCATAAAAAGAGAATTAGATCCAAAAATACTAGATACTTTTAATTTTTGATTACAATTTATTAATTTTTAATGATGATGAATGATTTAAATATATTAGGTTATAATTAATTTGAATTAAATAATATCTATTATAAAAAAATATAAGCACATGGAGGTGTAACTAGTGTTTAACGTTATTTACAAAGAAGCTTTAAGAAATATTAGATAGTGAGGAAGTAAATAGAGTGATTGCAATAGGACCAGCAATAATGATGAAATTTGTTTCTAAGTTAACTAAGCCTTTTAATATTCCAACAATTGTTAGTTTAAATTCTATTATGATATATGGTATAGGTATGTGTGGTGGATGTAGAGTAAATATTTAAGAAACAACAAAATACACCTGTGTTGATGGACCAGAGTTTGATGAGCATAAGGTTGATTTTGACATACTTTTATCGAGGCTTAATCAATATAGAAGTGAAGAAAAAGAAGTGTTACATAAATGTAATTTGGAGGAATTTTAATATGTCCGAAAAACAGAAAAAAGGCCTCTAACTATTAGAAGGATTCCAATGCCACAGCAATCTCCAGAAGAGAGAGTTAGGAATTTTAAAGAAGTACCATTAGGTTATACAGAAGAACAGGCAACAGAAGAAGCAAATCGTTCTTTAAAATGCAAAAAAAGTCCTTGTATGAAAGGCTGCCCAGTTGAAGTGGATATACCGAGTTTTATAGAACTTGTTTCTAAAAATAAATTTTGTGAGGCTGCAAAAAAGATAAAGGAAAATAAAACATTACCAGCAATATGTGGTAGAGTCTGCCCACAGGAAGAGCAATTGATGACTATTTAAATAATAATATACTTTCATAATTAATAATATACTTTCAACATCATTTTTTTAGTGTTAATATAACATTATAATTAAAAAAAGTTTGTATTAAAGGATAAACGATCTGTTAATATATGATTTATTTAGACTAAATTTTTGTAGGGGGTTCTATGTTTGTCAAAAAGAGATTTATTGTTTTATTTATATTATTAGCTTTATTTGTAAATAATTCTTTACACAGTATGGAAAAAGTAATATTTGATACAGATTTTGCTATGTTTTCTGATGATGCCTATGCACTTGCGATGCTGGCAAATTCAGGTAAAGTAGAAATTCTTGGGGCTACAGTTGTCCCAGGAAATGTTTGGCTGAATGAAGGTATAGCTTACCTCTTAAGATTTTTAGAAATTATTAACCACACGGACATATCAGTAATACCTGGTGTTAAAGAGCCTCTAATGGGTAGCAGATACATGTCACTTGGAGCCGAAGAAATTTTATGGGGAAATTCTGAGTATTTGGGAGCATATGACAGACCAGCTCCTATTTCTTATACTGATTTGGGAGAATATAGTGAAGCCCCTTATGGAGGATATTCTAAAAATAATCCAATGAATATTGGAGCTGTTGATTTTATAGCAAATGAAATATATAAAAACCCTGGAGAAATTACTATTTTTGCATTAGGTCCTTGCACAAATATTGCATTATTTGTCAGAGAATATCCCTATTTAGTACCAATGGTTAAAAGCATTATATATATGGGGGGAGCTTTTGATGTGCCCGGAAATACAACACCATCTGCGGAGTTTAATTTTTGGTTTGATCCTGAGGCTGCAAAAATTTCATTAAGAGCACCTTTCAAAGAACAGATTATAGTTCCTCTTGATGTCTGTGAAAAAGTTTTTTATACAAAAAAAATATATGATCGTATTGTTTCTGGAGGCAATTCAGAGGTTGTAAATATGTTTAAAAATTTACATGGCCCAATTTTCGAGAAAAATCCTGATTATAAATCATTTGTATGGGATTCAATTACTGCTGCTATTTTTCTGCAGCCAGATATTATAACTAAAATTGATGAAAGATATGTAGATATTGAAGATACCCTGGGCCCTAACTATGGGAGATCAATTGGTTACAGCAACAGTAGAAGGAGAGATGTAGATAGTGGTGAAGGATTTCCTTCAGGGACCAGAAAGGCAAAAATTGTTTTGGGAGTAAATTCAGATAAGTTTTGGGATCTTTTTATCTCTTTAGTGCAAAAATAGTTTATTAAATAATATTACTTGTTAATTGTTTTTCCGCTGTTGTGCAGAGAGTATGGTTTTTCTTAAACGTATAACCTTTGGTGTTATTTCGATCATTTCATCTTCTTTAATAAATTGAATAGCCTTCTCTAATGTTATTTGTATAGGTGGTGCTAATATAATAGCATCATCTTTGCCTGCAGCCCTTAAGTTTGTCAATTTTTTAGTTTTACATGGATTTACATTGAGATCATTATCACGGCTGTACTCACCAATAATCATACCCTCATAGACATCGTCCCCTGGCTTTATGAATAACTTTCCTCTTGCTTCTAAGTTCCCTAGTGCATATGCCACAGCTTTGCCTTGTCTATCGGAGACAAGACTGCCAGAGAATCTTGCAGGAAAATCGCCACGATATTTTTCGTAACCAATAAATGATGAATTCATAATACCGGTGCCATGAGTATCAGTGAGAAATTCATCTTTGTATCCAATTAAAGCTCTTGATGGCACATTAAATTCCAAACGTACTCGTCCATTGCTCTTATTTATCATATTTATGAGAGTGCCCTTTTTCCTTAATAGCTTTTCAGTAACTATACCGCTGTATTCTTCAGGGCAGTTTATAAGTAAATATTCAATGGGTTCACACTTTACACCATTTATATTTCTGAAAATAACCTGTGGTCTACTCACTGATAATTCAAAACCTTCTCTACGCATCATTTCTATAAGTATTGCAAGTTGAAATTCACCCCTGCCTTTAACGATATATTTTTCACTATTTGCTGCTTCTTCAACTTTTATAGAAACATTTTTTAAGCTTTCATTATACAATCTTTCTTTTATTTTTTTTGATTGAACAAATTGTCCGTCTCTACCTGCATATGGAGATGTATTAACAGAAAACTCCATAAAAACTGTTGGTTCATCTACTATAATTCTTGGTAAACTCTCAGGATTTTCCTCTGTTGTTATTGTATCTCCAATTTTTACATCATTAATTCCTGATAAAATTATAATGTCACCTGCCTCTACTCTATTTGCCTCAGTTATACTAACTCCATTGTAAACTTGTAATTTTGATATTTTTAATGGAATAAGTATGTTATCTTCATTAATACAAACTAGATTGTTTTTTGATTCGGTAGAGCCGTTAATTATTTTTCCTATGGCTAATCTTCCCAAATAGTCAGAATAACTTAAATCACTTACAAGCATTTGGAATGGTTTATTTTCTTCATATGTTGGCCCAGGAATACTATCTAATATCATGTCAAGTAAAATATGTAGGTTGTCACTTTTTTCATTTAATGACTTAACTGCAATACCATCTTTTCCCACAGCATAAGCAAGAGGGAAGTCTAGTTGATCTTCAGTTGCGTCTAAATCAATTAAAAGATCATAAATTTCGTCAAGAACTTCTTTAGGCCTTGCATCTTGTCTGTCAATTTTATTAATTACGACTATTAATTTTAATTTGTTTTTTAAGGCTTTCTCCAAAACAAAACGGGTTTGTGGCAGTGGCCCTTCAGAAGCATCTACAAGAAGTATAACACCCTCTACCATCGAAAGCGCTCTTTCAACTTCTCCACCAAAATCAGAGTGGCCTGGAGTATCTAGTATATTGATTTTAACTCCTTTCCACTTTATTGAGCAATTTTTTGCTGCTATTGTTATTCCACGTTCTCTCTCTAATTCCATGTTATCCATTAGTCTTTCTGTTACTACCTGATTATCTCTAAATAATCCACTTTGTTTTAGCATGGCATCAACTAATGTTGTTTTGCCGTGGTCAACGTGTGCTATTATTGCAATATTACGAATTTTATTGTTTTTTTGTTGCATATATTCACCTTTAAAAAAAATTGCTGAGGAGTATAACACATATTTTATAAAAATTACAATATATAGAATTTTTAAAGTTAATACAAAACATTCTATATGCAATAAAATATAATATAATATAATATAATTAATACTTCTATGCTTGATTGTACATTCTAGATAATATATTATTAATTTTATTTATTGAAAGCATAACTATGAAATATAAAATAGAAAGTATTATAGAAAGCAAATTTGTACAGTCTGATCTAGTTATAAGATTTCCTTATTTTGTGAGAATATTTCAGGATGCTGCTTTTGAACATTCAAATTCCCTTGGTGTAGGGGTTAATGAATTACTTAAAAATAATTTGGCTTGGGTATTATACTCGATGTATATAAATGTGAATAGTTATCCAAAGTTGGATGATAAGATTGTTACAACAACATGGTGTAAATGTAAAAAAGGAATAACTATAGAAAGAGATTATGAAGTAACTAATATGGGCAAAAGCATTTTGAAAGCCACAACTACATGGGTACTCTTTAACATTAAGGAAAGAAAAGCTATTCAAATTCCAGATGATTTAATATCTATGTATGGACCAGAAAATTATGATATATTGCCGGGAATAAAAAATAAATTGCCCTATGATAGAGATATTAACTATGAATATAATTATAAATTTAAGACACGTTTTTTAGATTTAGATTCTAATGACCATGTTAATAATATTACATATATAGATTATGTGTATACATCAATTTATAGAATACTGAAAGTGCCTATATTTGTTAAAACATTTAATATAGTTTATAAGAAAGAAATCACTATATATAATGAGGATGTAACAATAGAATTGAACAAGAATTCGAGTGAATTTAATTTTAAAATTACTGATGTTGAGAATCTTTATGCTTATGGGCATCTATCATGTAGTATCTAATAATAATTTATTTAAATTATAATATTTATTAGTTGTAATAAATAATTTTTTTTAGATTTTTTAAAGTGCATAAATTAAGATTCAAAATTGAGCACTACTCTTTATATATCAATATATTGATTAATTTCAATTTTTATTGTAAAATATATAAAAATGAAAGGGAGTTAATTTATGTCCGGACATAGTAAGTGGGCAAATATAAAATACAAAAAAGCAGCGCAAGATGCAAAAAAAGGAAGGGTTTTCACAAAAATTGCTAGAGAAATAACGGTAGCTGTTAAGCATGGTGGTGAGGATCCATCAGCCAATCCTAGGCTTAGACTTGCTTTAGATAAAGCAAAGAGTGTAAATATGCCAAAAGATAATGTTGAAAGAGCAATTAAAAAAGGTACTGGAGCCGGTAATGAAGACAATTATGAAGATGTTATATATGAAGGCTATGGTCCAGGCGGTGTTGCATTATTATTGTCAGTATTAACTGATAATAAGAATAGAACTGTTGCAGATATAAGGAGAATCTTGACACGCCATGGTGGCTCTCTTGGAGAATCTGGATGCGTAGGCTGGTTATTTGAAAGAAAGGGAATAATAAGAGTAAATAAAAATGATGTGTCTGAAGAGAAACTTTATAATTTAGCAATAGAAGCTGGTGCTTTAGATATAAATACTCAAGATGATTTTTATGAAGTTTTTGTTGAACCACAGGATTTGGAACAATTTAAAGAAATATTTGTAAATAATGGAATTAAAATAGAATCTGCAGAAGCAACAATGAGACCTAAAAGCACAATTCCTGTTGAGAAAGAAGATGCTAAAAAATTAATTAATTTGCTCAATGAACTCGACGAACATGATGATGTTCAGGACGTATATAGTAATTTTGAAATAGATGACTCTATATTAGAAGAACTTAAAGTATAACATTGATAGTTGCCGGTATAGATCCAGGTTTAAATAAAACAGGGTTAGGTATAGTTGAGATTCAAGGAAGCAATATTATATACATCGATCATTATTTAATAAAAAATAGCATTAAGAAAAATATTTTAGAAAAACTATCCTTTATTTATGAAGAAGTAAGTAATTATATAAAAAAATTCGATATATCCTTTGCTGCTATAGAGGATATTTTCTATGCAAAAAATATAAGAAGTGCAATACTTTTAGGGCAAGTCAGAGGTATTATTATAGGATGTTTAACATCCTATAATATTTCTATTAAAGAATTTACTGCTTTGCAGATTAAAAAGGCAGTAGTAGGATATGGAAGAGCTGAAAAAGAACAAGTTAAAAAGTTAATTCTGTGGCATTTAAATTTAAATGCCACAGCAAATTTATTGCCCGAGGATTGTTCTGATGCATTAGCCTGCGCCTTATGTTTATCATATAATTTACAGAGGGAAAATGCTTTACAAGGTAAAAGGGATTTTACTAGAAAAAACACCAAATAAAATAATTTTGGACATAAACGGGATAGCTATTGAGTTAACCATTTCCCTTAATACCTATGTGTCGTTACCTGAACATAACAGTAGTGTTGAGTTATTTACATCACTTTTTATAAGGGAGGATGCCCTTATTCTTTTTGGATTTAATGATATTGAAGAGAAAAAAATGTTTCATCTGCTAAATAAAGTGTCTTCCATTGGTCCAACCCTAGCAATTAATATATTGTCTGGTATTAAACCAACAGAATTGAAAAAAGCTATTTTAAATGGTGATAGGACTGCATTATGTGGAATACCTAAGGTAGGTAAAAAAACTGCAGATAGAATTATTTTAGAATTGAAGGATAAATTTGGGAAAGATCATGAGATAGGAAGTTCTGAAGTAAAAAATGAAAATGAAGATGTCTTAAGTGCGTTAATTAATTTGGGTTATAAAAGAAATGAAATCTTAGATATATTAAAAACTGTACCACAAGAAGTTAATAAGTTTGAAGATATGATTAGGTTTTGTTTAAAAAAGTTTTCCAAAACATAATATTGCTTTACTTTAAGTAATGTTATTGTTATTTTTAAACAATGGATGATGAGTCAGTTTTTTCTGATGATGAGCTAAAAGAAGACAGAATTGTGAATTTAAGACCAAAATATTTTAAGGAATATATTGGCCAGGAAAGAATAATAGACAATTTAAAAGTTTATGTTGAAGCAGCTAAAAAAAGGGGAGAAAGTCTTGATCATTGTTTGATTTATGGTCCTCCTGGATTGGGTAAAACTACCTTAGCTAATGTTATTTCTACTGAATTGGGTTCAAATATAAAAATTACAAGTGGGCCAGTTATTGAAAAACCAGGAGATTTGGCTGCCATACTTACTAATGTTGCTGAAGGAGATGTTCTTTTTATAGATGAAATTCATAGACTTCATCCATCTGTTGAGGAGATATTATATCCCGCAATTGAAGATTTTAAGTTAGATTTAGTAATTGGACAGGGTCCAGCTGCAAGGACTATAAGAATAGATCTGAACAGATTTACTATGATTGGTGCAACAACTCGTATTGGTTTAATTACGTCACCATTAAGAGATAGATTTGGTATAACATTAAGGTTAGATTTTTATGAAACTGAAGATCTTGTTACTATAATAATGAATAATGCTAAGTATCTTAATACATATATAGAAGAGGCAGCGGCAATAGAAATAGCAAAAAGGTCTAGAGGTACGCCAAGAGTTGCAAATAGAATTTTGAGAAGAATGAGAGATTTTGCTGAAATATTTGGTAAAGGGACAATAAGCTTTGATATTGTTGAAAATGGTTTAGCGAAATTAGAGATCGATCATGAAGGATTAAATAAATTTGATATTCTTTATTTAGAGGCGATTTTAAAAAAATTTAAAGGTGGGCCTGTTGGTATAGAAACACTTTCTGCCACACTTTCTGAAGAGAAGGAAGCTATTGAAGATGTGATAGAACCATATCTGTTATATAAAGGATTTATAAAAAAAACTCCAAGAGGAAGAATAATAACTGAAAGAGCCTATGTTCACTTAGGTGTAAAAACACATGGCAATTTACAATCAATAGAAGATTATTTAGAAGACGATGGCAAAAGTTAAAAAATTTTATATTTGCAATAAATGTGGTTACAACTCTCAGCAATGGATTGGTAAATGCCCTGATTGCGGGAGCTGGAATAGTTTAGAAGAACAATTTGATTTGAAAGAAAAAAAAGCTTTCAATTTAGAGAATGAATTAATTCCAACAAATCTTAATGAGCTTACTATAGAAAATAGTAATAGATTTAACATTGGTTTTCCCGAATTTGATCAGCTTATGGGTGGAGGAATTGTTGAAGGTTCTGTTACTCTGATTGGAGGTGAGCCTGGAATAGGAAAATCTACTATAATGTTGCAAATTGCATCAATGTTATCAGATAATAATAGAAAAATTCTATATGTGACTTCTGAAGAATCTGTTACTCAATTAAAATTAAGAGCAGAAAGATTAGGTTTAAAAAATAAAAATTTTTCAGTTCTTTCAACTAATATTTTCGAGCAATTAGAAAACATTATAAGAAAGAACAACTATGATATATTTGTAATAGATTCTATACAGACTGTATACTCAAATGATTTAATGAGTCCTGCGGGAACTGTATCACAAATTAGGTATATTACCTATAAACTTGTTGAGTTTGCAAAAAACAATAAACTTACAGTGTTCATAATAGGTCAAATAACAAAAGAAGGCTATATTGCGGGTCCCAAGGTGCTTGAACATTTAGTTGATACAGTACTATATTTTGAAGGAGATTATTCTAAAGGATATAGAATTTTAAGGGCTATAAAAAACAGATTTGGACCATCTAATATGGTAGCACTTTTTGAAATGCGTGAAAAAGGATTGGTTCCTTTAGAGTTGACAAGTCTCTATTCTCATTATGAGGTTTCAGGAAAAGCTTTAACTGTTGTTATGGAAGGCAGTAGAGCGATTATTGTTGAAATCCAAAGTTTAGTTGCAACTACTTTTTTTAATTATCCAAAAAGAAATGCTACAGGATTTGATTTAAATAGATTACAGATGTTGTTGGCAATATTAGATAAGAAATATGGCATAAATGTAGCAAACCAGGATGTATATTTAAATATTGCTGGTGGGTTAAGAATTACTGAAACAGCTGCTGACTTGGCAGTGTGTTTGTCAATTGTTTCCTCTAGTAGAAATTTTATTATACCATCTGACACTATTTTTGTTGGTGAAGTAAATTTGAGTGGTTTCGTGAGTCCTGTTTCATTTGTTAATACACGTTTAGAACAAGCAAAAAAATATGGTATTAAAAAAGCCTTTATTCCCGCAAAGAGTGAAGTTGATGTAAAAGGTATGGACCTTATTAGAATAGAAAGTATTGAAGAAGTTTATAATTATGTACTAAAGTAAAGTTATAAATAAGTTAGGAGGTAATTATGCCAAAATTAATTAGAGTGGAACCTTCAAAATGTATAGGTTGTAAGTCCTGTGAGCTATCCTGTTCCTTTAAACATACCGGAGAATTTTCACCTGCAAAAACACGTATATACAATGAAGTATTCATTGAAGAAAATGCTTTTATTACAGTTACCTGTATGCAATGTGATGAACCCTGGTGCGTTAAAGCATGTCCCAAATATGCAATTGAAAAGAATGCTATTACTGGAGTAGTAGTCATTGATGAGAATAAGTGTGTGGGATGTAGAACTTGTGTATCTGCATGTCCTTTTGGTATGATAAAGTTTGCAGAATGGAAAAATAAAGCAGATAAATGTAATCAATGCGGAGGTGATTTTCCTGAATGTGTTACCTTTTGTCCCACTGGGTGTTTAACATACTCAGAAGAAGATAAACCATTACGCAATAAAATTTTGAGATTTGTAGAAACAGTAAAAGAAGGAAATCAGGAGGTGTAAAATGGGCGGATGGCAGAACAAAGTATTACGTATTAACTTATCAAATAAAAAGATATCAACTGAAGGGCTTAACAATAATTGGGTAAAGTCATTTTTAGGTGGTAGAGGACTGGGTGTTAAATATCTTTTTGAGGAATTACCAGAAAAAACTGACCCATTTTCAGCAGATAATAAATTAATATTTGTTACTGGACCTCTTACTGGTACATACGGGGCTGCCAATGGTAGATATATGGTAGTCACAAAATCGCCATTAAACAATTTTATTACATCTTCTAATTCTGGTGGGTATTTTCCTTCTGAATTGAAATATGCAGGATATGATATGATTATAATTGAGGGAAAATCTGAAAGGCCTGTATATATTGCCATATATAATGATAAAGTTGAAATTCGAGGAGCGACAAATATATGGGGTAAAACAACTTTTGAAACAGAGGAAATCATAAAAAGGGAATTTCATAATGATGCGAAAATTGCGTGCATTGGACCTGCTGGAGAAAAACAGGTGCTTTTTTCATGCATAATAAATGATAAATATAGAGCTGCTGGAAGGTCTGGTGTTGGAGCAGTTATGGGTAGCAAAAATTTAAAAGCTATAGCTGTGAGAGGAACTGGTGGTGTAAAAATCTCAGATAAAAATGCCTTCAGAAAAGCTGCTCAGGTAACTTATAGTCTAATTAAGAAGTCACCAGTTACTGCAGAAGGTTTACCAAAATATGGTACAGCAGTGCTTGTTAATATAATTCATGAAAGTGGTTTAATGCCCGTTAATAATTTCTTAAGGGAATACATAGAGAATGTAGAAAACATTTCTGGTGAGAGAATAGCAGAAACCATATTGAAAAGAAACAAAGCCTGCATGAGTTGTATTATTGGATGTGGGCGAGTTGCAGTAGTGCGAGGGGAAAAAGAAGTTATTGGAGAAGGTCCTGAATATGAACCAATTTGGTCTATGGGCGCAGATTGTGGAATTACTGATCTTGATGCTATAACGAAGGCCAATTACATTTGTAACGCTTATGGAATTGATCCCATCAGTGCAGGTGGAACAATTGCATGTGCTATGGAAATGTTTGAAAAAGGTATAATTACAGAGAAAGATACAGGCATGCCTTTAAATTTTGGTAATAGTGATGCCATGGTTAAAATGATAGAGGCGATCTGTAAAAGGGAAGGCTTCGGAGATGTATTGGCTTTAGGCTCTACAAGACTTTCTGAAAAATATGGTTCTCCTGAAATTTCAATGGGAGTAAAAAAATTAGAATTTCCTGCTTATGATGGTAGAGTTGCTCAAGGAATTGGTTTAAACTATGCTACCAGCAATAGAGGAGCATGCCATGTGAGAGGCTATACTATTTCTCCTGAAATTTTAGGTGTTCCAGAAAAATTTGACCCTGTTGAGACACAAGGCAAAGCCGAACTTGTAAAAACATTTCAAGATGTCACTGCAGTAGTTGATTCTGTTGGTATGTGCCTTTTTACAACTTTTGCCCTTACAATAAATGAAATTAAAGACTTGTTTAATGCTGCTACTGGCTTAAGTTATAATGTTGATGATATGTTGCACATTGGCGAAAGAATATGGAATTTAGAAAGGCTATTTAATTTAAGGGAAGGATTGAATCCAGAGGAAGACACCCTTCCTAAGAGATTGTTGGAAACACCTGTTAGTGAAGGCCCAAACAAGGGGCTAACTAGCAGATTAGATATATTACTTCCAGAATATTATAAAGTTCGAGGTTGGAATAAAGATGGATTGATAGAAAAGGAGACACTTCAAAAACTGAATCTGATGTAAATGATGATTGTTAAATTTTTTGGATCATTAAGAGAACTTTTTGGCAATAGTAAAGTTATTTGCGATAATAGTGAATTAGATAATATTTTAAATGAAATAAGACTTAAAAAAAATTGTCAAATAGATGATGTTAAAATACTGTTAAATGGAAAACCTTTTGATGGTAAACCACTAAAAGACGGGGATAAGGTCTCCGTCTTTTTGTTTGGTGGAAAAGGTTATCCAGGTGGATAATAATGATATATGATATAGTAATTATTGGGAATTCTGCAGCTGCTATAAGTGCAGTTAATACAATAAGAAAATACAATAGTTCTCTATCAATTGCTTTAATTGATAGAGAGAATACTAAGGCTTACTCTCGTGTTCTTACTCCCTATTATATTAGTGGTAAAACTGATGTAAATGGCTTATTTATGGTTGATGAACATTATTACAATAAAAACAAAGTAACAACCTACTTTGGTAGTGAAGCCACGTTTATTGACAGAAATAAACATGGTGTGCATTTATCTAATGGTAAAATACTACAATATAAAATGCTTTTGATAGCAAATGGTGCGGAAGCAATTAAAATTGGATTTAAAAGTGATAATATTTCAAACCTCAGACATTTAAATGATGCTATAAAATTAAGAAAATACTTTTTACGTTCAAAAATTGTAGCAGGCTTTGGAGCAGGTCTTGTAACAATTCCAATGATGTCACATTTTGATGATAATGTCAAAAAATATTTAATAATTTCATCAAACAGAATTTTATCACGTCTTCTTGATAATGAATCTTCTGAAATTATTGAAAATTCTTTGGTAAAAAGGGGTTTACATATTTACAAAAAAGAAAACATAGAAAGTATTGAAAATAATAATGATAAAATTATTATTAACTTGAGTTCAGGTGTAAATTTGCTCTCTGATTGCCTTATTGTTGGCAAAGGTGTTAAACCCAATACAGAGCTTGCAAGAGATAGCGGTATAAATATTGATAGTGGGGTATTGATAGATGAATATTGCAGAACAAATGATCCAGATATATATGCTGCAGGTGATGTTGCAGAAGGATTTGAATTTGCTACAAATAGAAAAATAATCCAGGGTAACTGGTTAACGGCTGTGGAACAGGCTGAAATAGCTGCAAAAAATATGTTAGGGCAAAAAGTGGCTTACGAAGGAAGTATTAAATGCAATATTACAAAGATATTTGGTGTTGGTGTTGCTGTTATTGGTATAATTGATGATGACATATATGAGAGTGAAAAAAACTATAATCCTTTAACAGATACCTATAGAAAATATTATATTGATGATGCAGGCAAATTAAAAGGTGTTGTTATGATAAATAACACTGATGAAGCTGGAATTTATTATGGTTTAATTAAACTGAATATGTTATATAGGAATATAATAAAACATAAAAATGGGTTGAATTACTCTAAAGTTTTAAAATACTTAGATTATAAATAATTTTCATTCATCAGAAAAGAAATGCACCTTATAGGAGGTATCGCATGGAAAAAGTTGATATTGATATTAATTATGCAATAAGTAAGTATATACAAGGTGGAATTGAAAATATTGAAGATTATAAAAATAAAGCCCAAAAAGGCTTGTCGCAATTAATAAAAGATGTAGAGGAAAATAAAATAGGATTTACTAAGTTAATTGAAAATGATTATAGCAATATTAAGAACTTTATTAAATCTGTCTCAGGAAAATTCAATGATTTGATTGTGGTAGGCATTGGAGGTTCTTCACTTGGATTTGAAGCAATAGCTGATGCTATTCTGCCATATGGCTATAATTCACTTTCCTTTAGTGAAAGGGGTGGATATCCTAGAGTATGGATTGCAGACAATGTGGACCCATATAAAAGTTACTGGATAACAAAAAATTGTGTTCCTCAAGATACTGTTGTGTGTGTTATAACTAAATCAGGGAGCACAGTTGAAACAATTAGTAATTTTATGTACATATATAATTGGCTTGAAGAAGAAGTGGAAGATATAAAAGAACATATTGTTATCATTACTGATAATGCCGATAATCCACTTCGTAAATTTGCAAAGGAAAAAAATTTTAATATATTTGATATTCCATTAAATGTTGGAGGTAGATATTCAGTTCTTTCACCAGTTGGTATGTTGCCTGCTGCGATTTTAGGTATGGATATAAATAAGTTTCTTCAAGGTGCCAAGGAAGTAACTATGAATAACTATGAAAAAATACTCTATCTTGCAGCAGTATATATATATTATATTGAGAAAAAATATAACATTAATGTAATAATGCCATATTCATCAAGATTAAATGCTTTTGGGAGATGGTTTTGCCAATTATGGGCAGAAAGTTTAGGGAAAAAATATAACTTACATGGAGATGTAATTAATTTTGGCACCACACCACTACCATCATTAGGAGCAAATGATCAACATTCTTTAATGCAATTATTTAAAGAAGGACCATCTGATAAGATAATCACATTTATTGAAGTAGAGAACCATGATTTTGAAATAAACTTGCAAAAAATATACATAAGAGAATTTGATTATCTAAAAGAGAAAAAAATTGGAGAGTTAATCAACATAGAACTTAAATCTACAGAACTTGCTTTAAAAAAGGAAAATAAATCTTCAATAAAAATTAAAATAGAAAATATAGATGAATACACATTGGGTTATTTATTTATGCTTTATCAATATGTTGTACCAGTTATAGGTTACACTTATGATATAGACCCATTTAATCAGCCAGGTGTAGAAGAAGGGAAAAAATTTGCCTATGGACTAATGGGTCGTGCTGGATATGAGGAAAAAAGGAAAGAGTTCGAAGAGACATATTTAAAAGAAGATGATCTTATTATTTGAGAAGAAACTACTACCAAAATTAGCTAAATATAAAAATAAAAAATTACTTGTTGCCTATTCTGGCGGCAAGGATTCAACCGCTCTGTTACATTACCTACATATGCAGAGAGACAACTTTGAATATACTTTAATACCTGCTTACATAAATCATAATATAAGAGATGATGCTACTTTTGATATTTCACACTGCAGTAACTTTTGCAAAAAAAATGGTTTGCCTTTAATTGTGAAATCTGTGGATACAAAGAAATATGTGTCTAAAGAAAAGACAAGTATTGAAGAATCTGCAAGAATACTGCGGTATGAAGCCTTGCATGATATTAGACAAAAATATTTATGTGATTACATTTTAGTTGCACACAACTTTAATGATTTGATAGAAAATTTCTTTATAAAAATCTTCAGAGGGACATCTATTTTTAGACTTAAAGGTTTTAACAATTCAACTATTATAGATAGACCAATGTTGAACATTACTGTTGCAGAGATTCTTGAGTATCTGCATAAAAATGATTTAACTTTTATTACAGATAAAACGAATTTTGATAATAATTATTTAAGGAATTGGATTAGAGGAACTCTGATTAAAAATATTGAAGAAAAAGATTTGTCATTTTTACATAAAATTTCGATAATACAGGAGGAATCAGAGCTTTTAGCTAAATATATGGCAAAAAACATTAAACTGCCATACGAAATAAATAATGGCGTTATTAAAATATTAAAAGATAAATTTCTTGATTTAGATGATGTAGAGAGAAGATTCTACCTATCTCAATTAATACCACTTTATATTTCGAAAAACATCTTTAATGAAATAGATAAAATATTGTGGGCAAAAGATTCAAAAAGAATTAATATCCAAGGTGGATACGTTTTTGAAAAGTCTATAAAATATGTTTATATATATAAAAAAGAAATTATAGATTATTTTAACATTTATAAGGAAAAAAATGATAAAACAGTTGAAATTAGTCACTTAAAAAAGACAATTCACTTTGATGAATATTTAAAAGATAAAAGATTAACACTAAGGAACAGGAGGAGAGGTGATAGATTCTCTGGGAAAAAACTTAAAGATCTGTTTATTAATAAAAAATTAGATCTATTTGATAGAGATACATCTATAATTGTTGAAGATCATGACAATATCCTGTGGGTTGAACATATATGCGAAAACAAAGGTGTTCAAGTTAAGGAGTCTTAAATGGCCGATTATGTATTAGAAAAATTTATTGATAAAAAAGATATAAAATCAAAAATAAAAGATATTGCTGAAAAGATCTCCTTTGATTATAAAAATTCTGAAAGGCTTTTATTTGTTGGGGTTTTAAAAGGTGCTTGGATATTTCTTGCTGATGTTGTTAGAGCAATTGAGTTGCCCTTAGAAATTAGTTTCATAGCAGTATCAAGTTATAGAAATAAAACAGAAACAAATGGAGTTGTTAGGTTGTTATGGGATATAGATGTACCTTTAGCCGGCAGAGATGTTTTTTTAGTCGAAGATATTATAGATACAGGGTTAACACTAAAACATCTCAAAGAACTATTTACAATTAGAAAACCAAAAAGTATCAATCTCTGTTGTTTATTAGACAAGCCATCTAGAAGATTGGTAGATATAGAGGCTAACTATAAGGGATTCACAATACCAGACCATTTTGTAGTTGGTTATGGATTAGATTATGCGGGTAGATATAGAAATCTGCAGGATATTTACAAAATAGTATTCAAATGAATCAGGAGGTTTGATGAATAACGTGTATAAAAATTTAATGCTCTGGTTTGTTATAGCTCTCATAATGGTTGTACTGTTTAACTTTTTTAATACGACAACAACAACTAAGGAAAAAATTTCATATACAGAGTTTATAGATAATGTTGAAAATGGACATGTAAAATCAGTTACTATAAAATCGAATATAGTAGAAGGTGAGTTTAAAGATGGAAAAAGTTTTGAAACAGTAGCACCAGATGATCCAGAGTTAGTTAAAATATTAAGAGAAAACAAGGTTCAGATATATGCGAAGCCACCTGAACATAGTCCTTGGTATCTACAGCTATTAATATCATGGTTACCATTTTTACTATTAATTGGTATATGGATTTTTTTCATGAGACAAATGCAGGGGGCAGGAGGTAAAGCCTTTAGTTTTGGAAAAAGTAGAGCAAAACTTTTGACTCACGATCAGCAGAAGGTTACTTTTAACGATGTTGCAGGTGTCGATGAGGCAAAGGAAGAATTACAGGAAATTATAGAATTCTTAAAGGATCCACAAAAATTTCAAAAAGTGGGAGGAAAAATTCCAAAGGGTGTATTACTTATTGGACCTCCAGGAACAGGTAAAACATTGTTAGCAAAAGCAGTGGCAGGAGAAGCTGGGGTGCCTTTTTTTAGTATAAGTGGATCAGAATTTGTAGAAATGTTTGTTGGTGTTGGTGCAGCAAGGGTTAGAGACCTATTTGAACAGGGTAAAAAACATGCACCATGTATTATTTTTATTGATGAAATCGATGCTGTGGGGCGTCATAGAGGAGCTGGCCTTGGTGGAGGACATGATGAAAGAGAACAGACACTCAATCAATTACTTGTGGAAATGGACGGTTTTGAATCAAATGAGGGTGTCATATTAATTTCTGCAACAAATAGACCTGATGTATTAGATCCAGCATTACTTCGACCTGGAAGGTTTGATAGACAAGTTGTTGTCCCAAGACCTGATGTTAAAGGAAGGCTTGAAATATTAAAAGTTCATTCAAAAAAAATACAAATGGATGATGATGTTAATTTAGAAATTATTGCTAAAGGAACTCCTGGTTTTGCTGGTGCTGACCTTGCAAATCTTGTAAATGAAGCTGCCTTAATCGCTGCAAGAAAAAATAAAAAGAAAGCAACCATGGAAGATTTTGAAGAAGCAAAAGATAAAATAATGATGGGAAAAGAGCGTAGAAGTTTAGTAATAACTGAAAATGAGAAAAAAAGAATAGCCTACCACGAAGCTGGGCATGCGATTGTCGCAAAATTAACACCAGGTAGCGACCCAGTCCATAAAGTTTCAATTATACCAAGAGGACTTGCGCTTGGTATAACACAACAGTTACCAAAAGACGATAAATATTTACTAACGAAAGACTACTTATATGGCGCAATAACAGTTCTTATGGGGGGTCGTATTGCAGAAGAAATTATTTTTGGAGACATTTCTACTGGGGCTGGCAATGATATTGAGAGAGCCACTGATTTAGCTAGAAAAATGGTTTGCAATTGGGGAATGAGCGACAAATTAGGGCCTCTAACATTTGGGAAAAAGGATGAGGCAATATTTTTAGGCAAAGAGTTAGCTACTCATAAAGACTATAGCGAGAAAACGGCAGTAATGATTGATGAAGAAATTAAAAATATAGTGTTATTATGTTATAAAAAAGCTAAAAATATTTTAGAACAGCATCGTGAAGTTGTTGATAGAACAGCAAAATTGTTACTAGAGAAAGAAACAATTGACAGTAATCAGATTGATGCTTTGCTAAATGGCACAAGTGGTGAAATTGCAAATGATGAAAATAATATCAGCTAATGAGGATAGACTATGTATTAAAATAAAAAATATTGGAGTTGATCCATATGCATTTTATCTTATTAATAAAGGATTAACTATAAATTTAAGCATAAGCGGAGTTACCCCATGCCAAGCTAATATTATTAAACAAGAGTCCTTAGCTGTGGGCATTGATGCAGCAGTAGCTAGGGGTGTTGTAGATTGCACAAAGCCTATTTCTGAGTTGTGTATTTTGGCACATAGGCATGGACTTAAGAAGCTAATAGAAAAACTAAAACTCCAACCCTTTGGCCTCAAAGAGTTAGCCGTGGAAATGGAACTATTGTTGGAAAAATATAAACCTTCAATATTTTTGGGAGATGAAATATTATCTTTAGAAAAGCCGCAGTTTATGGCTATTTTAAATGTAACTCCTGATTCTTTTAGCGATGGTGGAAAGTATTTAAATAGAGAAGATATCGTAAAGCGATTAAATGAAATTAGAAGTAAAGGTGTATGTCTAGTAGACATTGGTGGTGAGTCAACAAGACCTTTTAGCAAAAGAATTGATGCTTTAGAGGAGTGGGATCGGATAAAGTTTGCTATCGAATATGCTTTAAAAATAGGTTTTAAGGTTTCAGTGGATACCTATAAATCTGAAGTAGCTTTAAAAGCCTTGGATATTGGATCTCATATAATCAATGATGTCAGCGGACTATCCTTTGATGAAAAACTACCAAGTGTTATAAGTAAATATAATGCTTCTTTGTGCATAATGCATATGAAGGGAACACCAGAGAATATGCAAATAAATCCATCCTACAAAGATGTTGTAGATGAAGTGTATTTATATTTATATAGAGCAATCGAAAAAGCTAAAAATAATGGTATAAATGAAAATAGGATAATTATTGATCCAGGATTTGGTTTTGGTAAAACCTTAGATCATAATATTCATTTATTAAAATATTTATCTGAATTTCAAAGTCTAAGAAAGCCAATTATGGTGGGAATATCTAAAAAATCAATAATTGGGGAATTAACAGGCAATCCAATTGAAAATAGAACTTTGGGCTCAAAGATATTGGAGACCGTTGCGCTACAGAATGGTGCAAATATCATAAGATCTCATGATATTAATGAATCAAAGGACCTAATTGCTATTATGAGTAAAATTTTGGGTAGTTATGATAGGGTTATTTAAAAGTTTTGGTATTATTGATTTAATTGATATCATAATAATAACTTATATTTCATATAGATTATTTCTTTTATTCAAAGGCAGCAAGGCATTATATATGTTTTTTGGAATTCTTTTGTTGTTGATTGCTTCTTTTATATCTAATTTATTTCATTTAAAAACTACAAGTTGGCTACTTGATGGATTTACGTCTTATTTATTTTTAATATTAATTATAGTTTTTCAGCCAGAATTAAGAAAAGCATTGGCTTTGCTAGGTGAACCTCGGATAAAAAGTGGTTCAAAAATAGCTGGTCTAGAGTTGTATTTAGAAGAAATTATACGTGCAGTTACTGTTCTTGCTAACAGGCAAATTGGGGCTTTAATAGTGATTGAGAGAAACACAGACATATCTGAATTCATTCAAGCAGGGACTAAATTAGATGCTGCAATTTCTAGAGATATATTAATAAGTTTGTTTATACCTTATTCACCGCTTCATGATGGAGCTGTTATTATATCAGACAATAGAATTACCTATGCTGGAACTATTTTACCATTAACGAAAAAAGAAAATTTAGATAAAAGATTTGGAACAAGACATAGAGCTGCTATTGGTATAACTGAAGATAGCGATGCTATCTGTATAGTAGTTAGTGAAGAAAGGGGGACAATATCAATTGCATATGGAGGAAAGATAACAGCAGATTTAGATGTTGACATGTTAAGAGATACTTTAATTTCATTAATTACTAATAAAAATAACAAGTCAGGTAATAATGAAAATTAAGATAGATATTAAAAAAAATATTGGTATAAAAATAGCTAGTTTTGTGTTTGCACTTTTCCTATGGTTTTTAGTATCATCTTCCGAATATATAACAACCTCTGTATATGCACCAATTGATATTGACCATTTGAAAAAGGGTTATGTTGCTCTTACTGATGAACATATGATTAATTTAGCATTAAAGGGAAGTAGTCTTGTTTTAAATGGTATCGACTCAAAAAATGTTAAAGTTGAAATTGATGTGTCATCATTTCAACCTGGAAAAAATAGATATATTGTGAAAGAAAAGGATATTAAAACTCCTCCTGGTGTTGAGATATTGAATTATCAGCCAAAAGAAATAGAAGTATATATAGATAAAATAATTGAAAAAAATCTTAAAGTAATGCCACATATAATAGGAAAAACAAAAAGTGGATTATATATAGAAAGTGCTAAAGTGAATCCAGAATTTGCTAAAGCAAGAGGAGCTTTAACAATATTAAATAATTTAACTTATTTAGAAACAGTACCAATAAATATATCTGAGGTGACAGAAGATGAAAGACTTGAAATTCCAATAAAATTAGTTGAAGGGATAAAGGATATTGTTCCACAATCTGTACATGTTGAAATAAATATAGAAGAAGAAATAGTAGAAAAGGAACATAAAGATGTGCCTGTAGAAATACATAATAAAACTTCATATAGGGTTAAAAATTATACACCTAACAGAGTTAGAGTGAAACTAAGAGGAAGATCGGATATTTTAGCAGAGAATGATATAAAATCTCTGATTGAAGTCTATGTTGAACTAGATAATATAGACAATCCAGGAACATATATTAAAAACGTAACCTATAGGTTACTAAACAAAAAAATAGAAGTTGTATATATTATCCCAGAAGTAATTAGAGTTGAGGTTGAGTAATGAAGAAGTATTTTGGAACAGATGGTATTAGAGGGAGGGCAAATACAAGACCTTTAACAGTAGATTTTGTATTAAAATTGGGCCAGGCTACTGCAAAAGTCTTTAGAAATGGTGACAAAAAGCATTCTATTGTCATTGGTAAAGATACAAGAATCTCTGGATATATTTATGAGAATGCTATTGTTGCAGGTATTTGCTCTATGGGAATAAACGCAATATTAGTTGGAGTTCTTCCTACACCTGCAATAGCATATTTAACAAAGAGTTTAAGAGCTGATGCTGGTGTTGTTATTTCAGCATCACATAATCCCTATTATGATAATGGTATAAAGTTTTTTTCTGGAGAAGGATTTAAACTCTCAGATTTTTTAGAAGAGAGAATTGAAGAATATTTAATCAATTCTTTAGAAGTTGATCCTAATAATTTAGGTAAAGCTTATAGAATTGAAACAGCTATTTGGAGGTATGTAGAATATTCAAAAACTACATTTGATAAAGATATCAGTCTTAAAGGATTAAAAATTGTTGTAGATTGTGCCAACGGAGCTGCGTACAAGGTTGCACCTTTGACTTTAGTTGAATTAGGTGCAGATGTTATAATAATTAATAATAAACCTGATGGCTATAATATCAATTTAAATTGTGGTTCCATACATCCAGAAATTGTTGCAGAAAAGGTGCTTGAAGAAAAAGCTAACCTGGGAATAACCTTTGATGGAGATGGTGATAGAGTTATTTTTGTCGATGAAAATGGAGAGGTAGTGGATGGTGATGTTATTATGGGGATTTGCGCAATATACATGAAAAATAACAATAAATTAAATAAACCAGCGGTTGTAACTACAGTTTTGAGTAATCTTGGTTTGACTCTTAGTCTAAGAAAGCATGGAATTGAAGTTTTGAGATGTCCTGTTGGGGACAGATATGTTGTTGAAACAATGTTGAAAGAAAATATTAGATTAGGCGGTGAACAGTCTGGACATATTGTCTTCTTGGATTATAATTCTACTGGCGATGGCTTGATTAGTGCATTGCAACTACTTAAAATTATAATAAAAACAGGTAAGCCTTTAAGTGAAATAAAAAGAAGTATACAGCTCTTACCTCAAGTTCAAAAAAATCTAAAGGTACAAAAAAAAATATCATTAGATAAATTACGTAATACTAATAAATTATTAAAGGCAATTGAAGGTAAATTAAAAAATGAAGGACGAGTTTTATTGAGATATTCTGGGACAGAAAGTACACTGCGTATTATGTTAGAAGGTAATAATAGAGATGCAATTAATGAATTCGCTATTCACTTAGAAGATGTAGCAAAAAATGAAATTGAACGGTTACTGGAGAGTATTTAATGGTAAAACTTGGTGTTAACATTGATCATGTAGCAACAGTAAGACAGGCAAGGTTGGCTAAAGACCCTGACCCTGTGAGGTGTGCTCTACTTGTAGAGCTTGCTGGTGGAGATGGTATAACAGTTCATCTTAGAGAAGATAGACGTCACATACAGGAAAGAGATCTTATCCTTCTCAGAGAAACGATCAATACGAGATTAAATCTAGAAATGGCTGCGACCGATGAAATCATAAATATTGCTTTAAAGAATAAACCAGATATGTGTACATTGGTACCTGAAAAAAGAAAGGAGTTAACAACAGAGGGCGGTCTTAATGTAGTTGATAATATGGATTATTTAGAAAAGCAAATAGACAAGCTTAAATTTGCTGGTATAGATATAAGCTTATTTATTGATTGTGATAAAAAACAGATTGATGGAGCAAAAAAAGTAGGGGCAAAAATTATAGAACTCCATACTGGTTGTTATGCAAATTCAAAGGGAAAGAAAAAAGCAGAGGAATTAGATAAAATAATTTCTGCAGCCAATTATGCTAAAAATTGTGGACTTTTAGTTAGTGCTGGTCATGGCCTAGACTATCAAAATATTATAGATATTTTGCAAATTGAGGGGTTGTATGAAGTTAATATAGGCCATTCTATTATAGCAAGAAGTGTGTATATAGGTTTATTTGAAGCTGTCAAAACGATGAAGGAAATTATTATTACTTATTCAAAGACAAATCTATGAGTTTAATAGTAATACCAGTTAGATTAGGATCAAAAAGGTTATATGGAAAAGCCTTAATAAAAATAGGTGACAAGGAGCTTATTTTAAGAGTAGTTGACCAATGTATTAAAAGTATTGCAGATAGAATAGTTGTTATAACAGATAGTGAAGAGGTCTTTAATGTTTGTAAAAAATTAGATATAACAGATAACATTCTTGATAAAACACCTGTTGTCTGTGGTAGTGATAGAGCTGCACGTGTTTTGGATAAATATGATGATAATATTATTTTAAATGTTCAATGTGATGAACCTTTCATATCTCCTGAATTATTAAATTTATTAATAGAAGATTTAAGAAGAGACAATTCAAACTACATAAATACACCTTTTGTGGAGATAGATGAATTAGAAGCAAAAGATCCAAATATAGTTAAGGTTGTTATGGATAAACAAAATTTTGCGCTTTATTTTTCTAGAGCATTGATTCCTTATTATGTTGATACTGTTAAAAAATTATATAACAAACATATTGGAGTCTACGGTTTTCATAGAGATACCTTGATGGCTTTTTCTTCCATGCAAAGAGGATATATAGAAGACAAAGAGCACCTAGAACAATTAAGAGCATTGGAAAATAATATACCCATAAAAATGCTGCAATGGTATAATAATATAATATCAATAAATACATTAGCAGATGTTAAAAAAGCTGAAAAATATTTGAAAGAGGTAGATATTAATGGCTAAATTTATATTTATTACAGGTGGTGTTTTGTCTTCATTAGGAAAGGGTATAACTGCAGCTTCTATAGGGGCACTTCTTGAAGGCAGAGGATATTCAGTTTTAATTAAAAAACTGGATCCTTATATAAATGTGGATCCTGGGACTATGAATCCATTTCAACATGGCGAAGTATATGTAACTGAGGATGGAGCTGAAACGGATTTAGACTTAGGTCACTATGAAAGGTTTTTAAGCACAGAAACCAAGAAAGATTGTAATATTACGACAGGGCAAATCTATTATGAAGTTATTAATAAAGAAAGAAGAGGTGTTTATTTAGGTAATACTGTGCAAGTAATTCCTCATATTACTGATGAAATAAAGAAGGTAATATTAAAACATTCTGACAAGTTCAATTTTATTATTACTGAAATTGGTGGAACTGTCGGTGATATTGAAAGTTTACCATTTCTTGAAACAATTAGGCAATTGAGATTTGATGTTGGAGTGGAGAATATTATATACATACATGTTACTTTGGTACCTTTTATAAGAAGTGCAGGTGAATTAAAAACAAAACCCACTCAACACTCTGTAAGAGAATTAAGAGCAATTGGTATCCAGCCTGATCTACTTGTGTGTAGATCTGAATATCCACTAGATAACGAAATAAGAAGAAAAATAGCATTATTTTGTAATGTTTCAATAGAGGCAGTAATTAATGCTGTTGATGTATCTACAATTTATCAGCTGCCCATATACTTGTATAAGGAAGGTATTGATAGTTTAATTTTAAAAAAACTTGCAATGGATAATAAAGAAATTTCACTTGAAAAATGGGATGAAATAGTTGATAGAATAAAACATCCAAAGGACGAAGTTAATATTGCTGTTGTTGGTAAATACGTTGATCTGAAAGATGCTTATTTAAGTCTAAATGAAGCTTTGTCTCATGGAGGTATAGCAAATAATTTAAAAGTAAATATTAAGTGGATTAATGCTGAAGATTTAGAAAAAAAATTTGATAGTATTACCTTTGAACAAATAGATGGTATTTTAATACCTGGTGGATTTGGAGAAAGAGGAATTGCAGGAAAGATTAATGCGGCAAATTATGCAAGAATTAAAGATGTTCCTTTTTTTGGAATCTGCCTTGGCATGCAATGTGCTGTTATTGAATACGCAAGGAATGTATTAAAGTTTACCAATGCAAATTCTGTCGAATTTGATGAAAATACTGACTATCCAGTAATAGATTATATGATGGAACAGAAGAAAATAAAAAATTATGGTGGCTCAATGCGATTAGGCTCTTATTTATGTCAATTAAATGAGGATAGTAATGCTTATAGAGCTTATGGAGTTAAAGAGGTATATGAAAGACATAGACATAGATTGGAATTCAATAATGTATATAAAGACAAATTTATTCAAGCTGGCATGAACATAGGTGGAATCAATCCTGATAAAAATCTTGTTGAGATTGTTGAAATTAAATCTCACAGATGGTTTATAGGTTGCCAATTTCATCCAGAATTTAAATCTAAACCTTTTAAACCACATCCTTTATTTGTAGATTTTATAAAGGCAGCCTATAGTTTTAAAATTGATAAATTAAAAGAAATTAAGAGCAATGTTTTATGATATTAATTGCTGGACCTTGTGTTATTGAAAATGAAAACATTATTTTTAGAACATGTGACTTTCTAGTTAAGTTAACAGATAAATACAAAATTGAGTTGTATTTTAAATCTTCCTACGATAAGGCAAACAGAAGTTCTATAAATTCATTTAGAGGTCCTGGTATTGAAGTTGGGTATAAAATATTTGAAAAATTAAAAAGAGAATTTGATGTAAAAATATTAACAGATGTGCATCGAGATTCAGAAGTCGACATAATTAAGGATGTTGTTGATATTATTCAAATTCCTGCTTTTCTCTGCAGACAAACTGATTTACTTAAAACTGCAGCAGATTCAAAAAAAATTATTAATGTCAAAAAAGGTCAGTTTATGGCACCATGGGATATGAAAGATGTTATAGAAAAACTTAAATATTTTAACGCTATTGACATATTAATTACTGAAAGAGGTTTTACCTTTGGATATAATAATCTAGTAGTTGATTATAGATCTTTTCCAATATTAAAATCATTTGGATATAAAGTTATTTTTGACGCTACCCACTCAGTGCAATTACCATCTAAGGGAAAGAATTCTTCTGATGGTGAGAGGCATTTTGTTCCATATTTATCAAGAGCCGCTATTGCTTGTGGTGTTGATGGTTTATTTATGGAAGTGCACCCAGATCCCGAAAATGCATTATGTGATGGTAAAAATATGGTTGATTTTGTTATGCTAGAAAATGTTCTTAATGATGCATTAGCGATTGAAAAAGTTCTATGGAAATAACTGAAATTGGTAAAAATGTAATTAAAAATGAAATAGAAGCAATAAAAGATTTACTACATATGCACGACTTAATAAAATCAGGAATTGCATAATGATTAAAGTACTTATGTTAGATGTGGATGGAGTCATGACTGATGGTTCTATAATATATGACAATGAAGGGAAAGAATATAAAATATTCAATGTGCGAGATGGTTTTGGAATAAAACTTTTACAAAAAATGAATGTTGAAGTGATTATAATCTCAGGTAGAACCTCTAATATAACGACAATCAGAGCAAAAGAATTAGAAATAACTAAGGTCTTTCAGGGAGTTAATAATAAACTAGCATTTTATGAAACATTGAAACTAAAAAATGGCTGGGAAGATAATGAAGTTGCTTTTATTGGAGATGATGTAAATGACATAGAACTAATGAATAAGGTTGGAATATCAGCAACAACTAATGATTCCTTTGATTATGTTAAAGATAGCGCTCATATTGTTACCCCTGTGAATGGTGGTAAAGGAGCGGTTAGATATTTTATTGATTATATAATTAATTTGAATAAGAAGAGATGAAAAGATTCATCACCATTACTATCATATGTATTGCTCTTTTTATTGTGGCTGCTATTACATTTCATATTTATAAGATGCAGAGAGCAGCTATATTTTTTTCTAAAGAAAAAAATGATAATTCATCACTTATGATTATAGATAATTTGACGCTTGATAGAAATTTACACCCCCATGGGAAAATAAAGGTTTCTGCAAACATTG
Source organism: Deferribacterales bacterium UBA4806 (assembly GCA_002402635.1). Taxonomy (GTDB): domain Bacteria; phylum Chrysiogenota; class Deferribacteres; order Deferribacterales; family UBA228; genus UBA228. The sequence goes on along the minus strand of DHGE01000048.1, from coordinate 40,208 downwards.
CATATGTTGACAGAAATAGTGAAAGTGTTAAATTAGAGAACTGTTATATTAGTTATGAAAAAAATGAAAAAAATATATACGTTGAGGCAAAGGACTGTTTGTATATTGAAGATAAAAGTATTGTGTTAAAAAAAAATATAAAAGGGAAAATAAATGATGTAGTTTTTTTTAGTAAAGAAAATGGAATTTTTGAATTTTTTATAAATGATGGATATGGTAATATAAAGAATGGGGTAAGTATTATAAAAAATGGTAATTCAATAAGCGCTAACACCCTAAACATTTATAAACGATCTAAGGAACTTTTTTTTGATGGTAATGTGAGGGCTATTTATGAAAAATAAACTTTTTTTGATTTTGTTATCATTAATGATTATAAGCGCAAGTAACGAACCAATTAAAATTGAGTCGAATACATTAAGATATTTAGGTGAAAAAAAGTATTCTCTTTTTGAAGGAAATGTAAAAGCTGAATATGAAAATAATCAAATATTTTCTGAAAAAATGTATGTATATATGAATGATGATAACAAAATAGATAGAATTATATGTGAAGGCAATGTAAAATTAATAAATGACAATATAACTGCAACAGCAAAGAAAGCTGAATATGATGTTAACAATAATATATTCTATCTGCTAAATGGTGTAAAAGTATGGCAAGACGATAATTATTTAGAGGGTGAACAGATTACAATATATACGAAGGCTAACAGAATCGAAGTAACAAAAGGAAGAAATAAAAGAGTTATAGTTATATTTAAACCTGAAGAAGATGAAAATGGAGAAAATAATGTCCCTTGATGTAATGGAACTAAAAAAAACATATAAATCAAAGAAAGTTGTAGAAAATGTTTCATTAAATATACATAAAGGTGAAGTTGTTGGATTGCTAGGTCCCAACGGAGCTGGTAAGACAACAACTTTTTATATGATAGTTGGGATTATTAAGCCTGATGGAGGTAAGATTACTTTTTTTGAAGAAGATATTACAAACCAGCCTATATATAAAAGAGCTTTATCTGGATTGGGCTATCTACCACAGGAAGCTTCAATATTTCGTAAATTAACTGTTTATGAAAATATTTATGCTGTTTTAGAATTAAGATATAAAGATTATAAATATATCAAAGAGAGAACAGAAGAGTTAATAATAGATTTTGGATTAGAAAATGTAAGAGATTCAAAGGGCTATATGTTATCAGGTGGTGAAAGAAGGCGAGTAGAAATAGCTAGAACACTTTCCTTAAATCCTGAAATTATACTATTAGATGAGCCATTTACTGGAATTGACCCAAAATCAATACTTGAAATTCAGGATATGATCTTTGATCTAAAAAATAGAAATATAGGTATACTTATAACAGACCATAATGTCAGAGAAACTTTGTCTATTACCGATAGAGCATATATTATGTACAATGGGACAATTTTAGCGGAAGGCAACCCTCAGGAATTGGTTAATCATGAAAAGGTAGTAGATTACTATCTAGGGAAAGGATTTCATTTATAATGAAAAATAAATTATCTGTTAATTTAGATATAAAACCTCAACATAAACTTATTATTTCTCCACAAATGAAACTATCCTTAAATATTCTTCAGATGAATATGGTAGATATAATCAAAGAGATAAATACAATTATTGAAGATAATCCAACTCTTGAAGAGGCGGAAGGACCTGATCTTTTCAATTGGGATACAGATGAAAAGAGCAACAAAAACGAAACAATAATTGAACATAATCAAGATGTTGATAATATAGAAGGAGGGGAGTTTCAATATAGAAAAAAAACAGTTGACAATGAAATTAACTATGAGAATTTTGTTGCTAACCCATTAACTCTTGAAGAGCATCTTTTATTTCAATTAAGAATCAGTGGGATAGATAGTTTATCTAAAGCAATTGGTGAATACATTATTGGTAATTTAGATCAAAATGGGTATTTTAGACTTGATATTAATGAAGTAGCAAAAGAATTAAACGTATCAATAAATGAAGTATTAGATGTATTGAAATTAATACAACGATTTGATCCAGCTGGTATAGCTAGCAGAAATTTAAAGGAATGTATAAATATTCAATTATATGATATGCAAATTGATAAGGTTGTAATTAATGACATAGAAGAAATAGTAGACACTATGGGGGAAGCAAGTATTTATAATATACAAAAGGTTTTACAAGATAAAAATTATAGCAAGGATTATTGTGAATATCTAAATTATATTTTAAAGAAAATCGATCCAAAACCTGGGCTAAAATATTCTGAGAATGCAAGTTATATATATCCAGATGTTTATATACAGAATTTAAATAGTGATTTTAATGTTTTTGTTAATGAAAGAGATCTGCCAGTATTGAGAGTAAATGATTATTATTTAAAATTACTTGAACAAGATAATTTAGATGAAAAAACTAAGGAGTATATAGAAGAAAAAATAAGAAAAGCTGAGTGGGTAATTAAAAGTTTAAAGTTGCGAAAACAAGCAATATTAAAGGTTACTGAAGCAATAGTTGATTACCAGAGAGATTTTTTTCTGAATGGTTATGATTATTTGAAACCAATGAGATTAAAGGATATCGCAAATAGAACTAAATTACATGAATCGACGGTTAGTCGAGTAACTTCAGGTAAATATGCCCATACAAAATATGGACTAATAGAATTGAAAATGCTGTTTATAAAAGGATATGACACAGTTGATGGTACCTTGAGTGTTGATAAAATTAAAAAGCTCATATCTTCAATTATAAAAGAAGAGCCTCTAGAAAGTCCTTTTTCTGATAAAAAAATATCTGAAATATTAATGGAAAGAGGTGTTCAAATAGCTCGAAGAACTGTAACTAAGTATAGAGAAGAATTGAAAATACCTTCAAAAATATTAAGAAAAAAGGAGAATTAAATGAATGTTCAAATTACTGCAAAAAATTTAGAGTTGACAAACGCTTTAAAAGATTATGTTGAAAAAAAATTATTAAGGATTGAGAAATACTTTGATTATGTCCTTGATATTAATGTAGTTCTTGAAATTCAAAAGAATGTTCATACTGCCGAAATACTTGTTAATGCAAAGGGTGTATTCTTAAAGGGATTAGAAAAATCTGAAGATTTGTATGCATCTATTGATTTAGCAATTGATAAAATTGAACGTCAACTTGCAAAATATAAGGAAAAATTAAAAGAGAGGGTTATAAATGAAACAATAAATAGTGATGTATTCAAATTAAACATATTTGAGACAGAAAGCTTTGACGAAGAGTCACCTAAAATTATAATAAGTAAAGAAATGCCTGCAAAACCAATGAATATAGAAGAAGCCGTTATGCAAATGAATTTGTTGAATAAGAATTTTTTTGTTTTTAAAAACGCACAAACAAATGATGTAAATGTAGTATATAAACGAGATGATGGTAATATAGGTTTAATCCAACCATGAAACTTGGAGATATCATTGATCCAAACCATGTAATATTAATTGATAAAAAATATAAAAAAGATGAGTTAATAAAATTACTATTAGATAGACTATGCCTGTTAGACGAATTGAATAATTCAGAAAGTATATATACTCAGTTGTTAGAGAGGGAGAAATTAGGTAGCACTGCTATCGGTAACGGTGTAGCTATTCCACATGTAAGAATCTCTCACATTAATACACCTCATATATTGATTTGTAATGTAAAGCAAGGAGTTGATTTCGAAGCTAGTGATAAAAGGTCTGTTAAAATATTGTTTTTATTATTAACTCCTGATGGAGATTTAATTACCCATCTTAATCTCCTAGCTCATATTTCACATCTTGCAAAAGATACTGATTTTGTTAAAAGAGCTTCTGCTGCAACTGATCCTAAAGAAATATATAGTATCTTAATTGAAGAAGAATCTAAATTATGAGTATAACTGTATCAAAATTACTTACATTCGAAGCAAAAGAGCTTGATTTAAAATTAATCTTTGGAAAAAATATTATTAACACAAGAACAATAGAAAGCTCTAAAATACAGAAACCTGGCTTAGCACTTGCAGGTTATACAAAACATATTCATAGCGGTCGTGTTCAAATTCTAGGTGAGACGGAGATATCATATTTATGGTCTCTTGATTCAAAGGGAAGAGTAAAAGCTATAAATAATCTGTGTGATGATAAAGAAATTGCCTGTTTAATAGTTACAAAAAACCTGAAAATACCATACGAACTTATAAAAGTGATAAAGCAATACAATATCCCACTATTAAAAACGCATCATAATACAGAAGCAGCAATAATATCTATTCAATCTTTTTTGGAGTCAAAACTGTCGCCATTTGAAATATTACATGGTAATTTAATGGATGTTTACGGAATAGGTCTTTTGATAATAGGGAGAAGTGGAATTGGAAAGAGTGAATGTGCTCTAGAGCTGATAAATAAAGGCCATCGTTTAGTTTCGGATGATAGTGTAATAGTGAGATTAAAACAAAATTATTTAATTGGAAAATGTGATGAAACTTTTCAATATTTCATTGAATTGAGGGGGTTAGGTATAATAAATATTAAGGAAATATTTGGTATTGGTTCCATTACTCAAGAAAAAGTAATTAATTTTGTTATAAAATTTGTGGATTGGGGCAAAAATATAAATTATGATCGATTGGGATTAGATGATGATTATTTTAAATTATTTAATGTTAAATTGCCACTTATTTCTTTGCCTGTTTATCCAGGAAGAGATATGTCTGTTTTGGTAGAAACTGCTGCAAAAAATTACTTACTTAAAAGTATAGGGCGTAATGTGGCAGAAGAATTTAATGCAAAATTAATGAGGAAAATTAGTGAAAATAAAGAGCTTCTAGAAAGAAGAAATAGAGAAAAAGATATTAAATAAATATGAAAAAAAATTTTGTAATTATAACTGGACTTTCTGGGGCTGGAAAATCGACTGTATCAAATACTCTCGAAGACTTGGGCTATTATACAGTTGATAATTTACCAATTATGCTAATACCAAAATTTGTGGAGGTTGTTTTTGGTTATAAATCAAAACTTGATAAAGTTGCTTTAACAGTTGACATAAGGAGTTTAACTTTAGAAAATTTGTTTGATATTATTAAAAATTTAAAATATAAGTATAATTTATATATTATATTTTTAGAAGCTTCTGAAGAAGCTTTAATAAAGCGATTTAAAGAGACAAGAAGGAAACATCCTCTTGGCGATAATATAACTAGTGTTATTGCTTTAGAGAGGGATTTGTTGATCAATTTAAAAAGTATTTCTGATATCATAATTGATACTTCAGAGCTGAACGTACACGAATTAAGTTCAAAAGTAGAAGAATTATTTAATCTAGATCTTAACAAGAAAATCAATATAGTTATCCAATCATTTGGATTTAAATATGGTATACCCCAAGATTCTGATTTAGTATTTGATGTTAGATTTTTGAATAACCCACATTTTGTGGATAAATTAAAAGATTTTGATGGTGAAAATGAAGAAGTTATCCAATATGTTATCAATGATGAGAATACGCTGGTATTTTTAAATAAAATATATGAACTAATGGACTTTTTAATACCCTTGTATATTAAGGAAGGAAAAAAATATTTAACTCTATCTATAGGATGTACAGGTGGAAAACATAGATCAGTGGTATTAACAAAAAAGATATATGAATATTTGTTCAAGGAGAATCTTGGAAATTTAATAATAAAACATAGAGATATTAATAGGTGAAAAAATGATTGAATATATTATAATAACGCACGGGTCTTTAGCTTTAGAGCTTTTAAAAACATGTGAAATGATTATAGGAAAACAAGATAGAGTTTATATTATTACTGTGCAAACTGGTGCCTCATTGCAAAATATTGCAGATGAGCTTGATAAAATTATAGAAAACAGTAAAGAGAATGGAATTATTATTTTTACTGATATGTTTGGAGGATCACCATCTAACATTGCAATGTCATATTTGAAGAACGAAGATGTAGAAGTTATTACAGGGGTAAACTTACCAATGTTAATAAAGGCATTTGCATTAAGGCAAGAAAGTGAATCTATTAGCGAAATTAGTAAGTCCTGTGCAGAAGCAGGGAAAAGCAGTATAAGAATTGCCAAGGAATTGCTAGGACATGCAAAAAAAAATCATATTTAGAGTTGATGATAGACTTATTCATGGTCAGGTTATTGAAGGTTGGATAAAGTATTATAAAATTAGTCATATATATATAGTTAATGATAGGATATATGGTGATGTTCTACAAGAACTTATTTATAATAGTGTCTTACCAGATTATTGTAATTTGGAAATATTTAACAAGAAAACATTTAGGACTTTTTTCAGTGGAGAAATATTTGACAATCATACACTTGTGCTTTTTGAAAATATAAAAGATTTATATGATTTAAGAGACTTGATAACTGAGAAAATTTATATCAATATTGGTTGTGTCGCTTCAAGAGAGCATAAAATAGAAATAACTGACACTGTATTTTTAGATTTAGAAGAATTACGAAAATTATCTGAATTAAGAGAAAAATATAATATTTATATAAAAAAACTGCCATGGGATACAAATATTGAGATAAAGAATTTTTACACCTTTTTAAAGGAAATGAAATAATGATTTATTTATTTTTGATATTATTGACAGGCATTATTTCAATAGATAGAAATAATGCCTTAAATTTAATGATATCAAGACCAATTGTAATTTCACTTATATTTTATTTGTTTGTTGAAAACAGTAGTGTGATTATTCTAACAGGAATACTTTATGAATTATATGGTGTTATTGATATCCCAGTAGGTACACATATACCAAAAGATGACTCATTTGCAACATATTGTTCCTCTATAGCAATTGCTTTTGGTAGTGTTAATAATTCATTAAACTTCCTTTTGATGGTTTTATTAAGTTTAGTTTTAATGTATTTTGCAACTCTTGCTGAAGGATATACGAGGAAAATTAATAGAGTGTTATACAACAAAGTTGAAAACCACATTACATTTAAGCCTAATTATTTAATATCTTTAGGTATTGCTATATCCTTTCTTAAAGGAATAGTTGTATATAATCTTGGAGCTATATTGCTTATTATATTACTAAACTTTGTTTCATTAGAAGCTGATTATAATATTGGACTTTATGCATGTATTTTAATAACAGTAGCTACAGCATATTTTATAGATTATTTTGAAATATTTGGTTATAAAAAATATTTCTTTTTACTGTGTGGATTTTTAATAGGATGGTTAATAGTATAATAAAAAAAATAGAGAAGTTTAAGTTATTACTTAAAAGTTTAGTTTATCAGGGGAATTGGAATTATGATAATATGCAAGGCACTGGATTTTATTATTTATTAGACTACATCAATACAAAACACAAAATTGGAATAGCAAAAGAGCTTCTAAGAAAAACTACAGGATATTTCAACACAAACCCTTTCCTAATAACTTTTATTTTAGGCATATGGTGTAAAGAGTTTAAAAATAATATTGATCCAAATTACACAAGAAAAATTTATGGACCTGCGTTGTCAGCATTAGGTGATAGATTTTTTTGGCATACTTTAAAACCTTTAACGTTCGTATTGTCAGCAATTATTGTTTTTTATAGTCCACTTTTAAGCTTAATATTCTATATTGTTTTTTTTAATATTTTTCATTTTTATTTTTTATACAACGGTTTTGATATAGGATATTATTATGGAAGAAATGCAATTGAGTGGTTTAATAAAATAAAATTTACGAAATGGAACACAGTTGGTGAAGTGGTGATTTTATTTTCTATGGGTATATTTCTTTCTATGCTTTTAAAAATCGAGGTTCAGAATCTTAACATGAGTATTTTGCTGATTTTTGCAATTGTCTTTTTGCTAACGTTATTAATTGTAAAAAAGATAAATATTTCACTTGCTTTGTTGCTTTATACAACTTTATTGTTAATTAATATGGTGATACGAGTTTATTAATGAATGAATCTAAGGTTGATGTAGTTATTGTAAATGAATTGGGTTTGCATGCGAGAGCGGCTGCTTTATTTGTTAAGGAAGCAAATAAATTTGACTCAGAAATAATTGTTATTAAAGATGGCATTAAAGCTGAAGGGAAAAGTATAATGAGTTTAATGATGCTTGCAGCTCCTAAAGGAAGTACTTTGGAGATTATCGCAAAGGGAGATGATTCTGCTGAGGCTACTAAAGTTTTGAAATTATTAGTTGAAAATAAATTTGGTGAAGAGAAATGATAGAGCTTCTTGGACAACCTTCTTCTGAAGGAATTGTCATAGGAAAAGCATTTTTGTTAGTGAAGGATTCCCTAAAAGTTCCAAGATATAAAATAAAATTATCTGATATTGAAAAAGAAAAAGAAAAATTTTATGAGGCTCTTAAAAATACAAAAGAATATTTCCTGTCTATTAAAAGAACCTCTAAACAATCTATGGCTACTGAGCAATTATATATATTTGATGTTTATTTAATGTTCTTGGAAGATAAAAAATTTATTGCTGAAGTTATAAAATTTATAGAGAAAAGATTAATGAATGCTGAATTAGCAGTTTCAATAGTTATAAATAAAATAATAAAATCATTTAGAAATATCAATGATGGATACTTTAAAGAGAGAAGTTATGACTTCGAACATATAGGTAGGAAATTAATTAATGAGATGGTTGGCAACCATGTGGAAAAAATATTAGATGGCATAAATGAAAATGAAATTGTTATATCATATGATATTTCACCGACAGATGCAACAGTGTTAATAAACAGGAAAATTAAGGGGTTTGCGACTGAAAGAGGCTCAAAAACTTCTCATACTTCTATATTGGCAAGATCCTTTGGTATACCTGTAGTTGTTGGCGTATCAGATTTATGTGAAAATGTAGATAATGGGGATACGGTAATCTTAGATGGTTTCCAAGGTAAAGTTATTGTTAGGCCTGATAGAGAAACTTTAAAAATTTATAAAAATAAAGAAAAGCGCTATATTAGTTATATTAAAGAACTTGATAAGTTAAAAGATGAAACCGTAACAACTTCAGATGGAGTTGAAGTAAATTTGTATTCAAATATTGAAATTAGCGAAGAAATAAAATTATCTAACGAATATCATGCTAAAGGTGTTGGACTTTATAGAACAGAATTTATGTATCTTGCTAAAGGAGATATTAGTGAAGAAGAACAATTTGAAATATTAAAAAACGCAATATTGATAAACAACAATAAACCTATAGTTATTAGAACCTTTGACTTAGGTGGAGAAAAATTAAGTAATTTGTTGCCACATAACAAAGAGAAAAATCCTGCTTTAGGTTTGAGGGCTATAAGATACTCATTGAGACATGAAGATTTTTTTAAAAAACAATTAAGAGCAATTTTAAGAGCAGCTACCTTTGGCGAAGTAAGTATGATGTTGCCAATGATTTCTGGTATTGAAGAAATAAGGTTAACGAAGGAAATCATTGAAAAAGTAAAAAAAGAATTAATTCAAGAAAAAATAGCATTTAAACATAATATACCTATCGGAGTTATGGTTGAAATACCATCGTTAGCTTTGATTGCTGATATAGCTGCTCAAGAGGTTGATTTCTTTAGTGTGGGGAGTAATGACTTAATACAATATACTTTGGGTATAGATAGAGGAAATGCAGATGTATCATATTTATACAGGCCGACACATTTGGCAATATTAATTCTTTTAGAAAAAATATTGAAAGCTGCAGAAAAAAATAAGATTAATGTAACCGTATGTGGAGAAATAGCTGGTGAACCAAAATATATTGCAGAATTATTAGGGTTAGGTTATAGGAATTTTAGCATGTCTCCTGCTTATCTTCTTAGAGCGAAAATGATTATTAGAAGAATTTCTATAAAGGAATGTAAAAACTTAATAAAAAAATTGAAAAAGAATAAAATTGCAAGAGAATCTGAAGAAGAACTATCAAAATTTATTGAAAAAAACGCTTCAGATGTATATTTCCATTAAAGGAGGAAAAAATGAATGTTCAACATTTAATTGACACTATAACATTTAGAGGTAATGAATATTATTTTTATAATATATTTAAGTATGCTAAAGAGTCCGTTGATATGAACAAACTCCCATTTTCTATTCGTATTCTTTTGGAAAATGTTGTGAGAAACTACGATAATAAATATATAAAAGATGAGCATATTATGAATTTGATCCATTGGAAAGCAAAAGATATAAGAGATAAAGAAATACCATATAAACCTGTAAGGGTTCTAATGCAGGATTTTACAGGTGTTCCAGCTGTAGTTGATCTAACTTCTATGAGAGATGCAAGTAAAAGATCAAACATTAATCCTTCTAAAATAAATCCTTCTGTAACCGTAGATCTAGTTATAGATCACTCTATACAAGTAGATTATTATGGAACAGATGACTCATTAGATAAAAATGTTCAATTAGAATATCAGAGAAATTTAGAAAGATATAAGTTATTAAAATGGGCTCAAAATAGTTTTGCGAATTTTAATATAGTTCCTCCAAATGCTGGAATTTGCCATCAAGTAAATTTAGAACATTTAGCTGAAGTTGCAAAGATAGTCAAACTAAATAACAAAAAATTTATAGTCCCAGATACTATACTCGGAACGGATTCGCATACGCCTATGATAAATGGATTGTCAGTAATTGGGTGGGGAGTTGGAGGGATAGAAGCAGAAGCAGTATTGTTGGGTTTACCGTATTATTTTTCTATACCTGATGTCATAGGGGTTAAGTTTGTTGGTTCTTTAAATAGAGGAGTTACAGCTACTGACTTAGTATTAAATATAGCTCATATATTAAGAGAATATGGTGTTGTTGGTAAATTTGTGGAGTATTTTGGACCAGCTTTGAAAAACCTAAGTGTGCCAGATCGTGCAACAATTTCTAATATGACTCCTGAATATGGAGCAACTGTTGATTTTTTTCCAATTGATGAAAGAACAATAGAGTATTTAGAATTAACAGGGAGAAAACAAGAAAGTGAATTGCTCAAGCTTTATTCTACAAAGGCAGGTTTTTTTTATAGTGGCCTAACCGATCCTGATTATACTGACATTATAGAAGTAGATCTAACAAAGATTGAACCTTCACTAGCTGGGCCTTCTAGACCACACGATAGAGTCTATGTAAAAAATTTAAAAAAAGAATTTCCATCAATATTAAAGAAAATTAAAAACGATAATGGTCTTAAATCAGTTAATTTTGACTTAGATGGCAATAATATTACCTTAAAAGATGGTAGCATTGTAATCGCTGCCATTACCTCTTGTACTAATACTTCAAATCCTTCCGTTATGATTGGTGCGGGGCTGATTGCGAAAAAAGCAATTGAATATGGCCTTAATGTACCAGCATATGTTAAAACATCACTTGCTCCCGGTTCTAAGGTTGTTTTTGACTATCTTGAAAAAGCAGGGCTATTATCTTATCTGAAGGCATTAAAATTTCATATTGTTGGTTATGGCTGTACAACGTGTATTGGCAATAGTGGACCATTAAGGAAAGAAATAGAAGATCAAATTATAAAAAATAATTTAATAACTGCGTCAGTGTTATCAGGCAACAGGAATTTCGAAGCAAGAATACACCCTTCAATTAAAACTAACTTTTTAGCTTCGCCAATGTTGGTAGTTCTTTTTGCACTGGCTGGTAGAATTAATATAGATTTGTTTAATGAACCGGTGGGATTTACCCCTAATGGGGAACCTGTTTTTATGAAGGATCTCTGGCCAACTGAAACAGATATTAATAAACTTGTTGAATTGTCAATAGATAGAAAAATGTTTGATTATGAATATGCAGTCATACATAAAGGAGATGATTACTGGAATTCTCTGGATATTGATAAATCTATGACCTATAAATGGGATGAAAATTCAACATATATTCAAAATCCACCATATTTCGATAATTTTGATGTCAATCCACAACCAATTAATGATATTACAGGTGCAAGAGTTTTATTATTATTAGGTGATACAGTAACAACAGATCATATTTCTCCAGCTGGTAGAATTGCCGTTGATTATCCTGCTGGCACATATTTACTTAGTAAGGGTGTTAAAGTTGAAGATTTTAATTCTTATGGCTCAAGGAGAGGAAATCACAATATTATGATTAGAGGAACTTTTGGAAATGTCAGAATTAAAAATTTACTTGTTGCTCCAAAAGAGGGAGGTTATACAATAAAATTTCCTGAAAAGGAAGAACTATTTATTTACGATGCAGCTGAAAAATATAGAAAAGAAAATACCCCATTAATAATAATTGCAGGAAAAGAATATGGATCTGGTTCATCTAGAGACTGGGCTGCCAAGGGAACAGCACTATTAGGCGTAAAAGCAGTAATTGCGGAGTCCTTTGAAAGAATACATAGGTCAAATTTAATAGGTATGGGAGTTCTTCCTCTTAGATTTAAAAAGGGTGAAAATTATAAAACATATAATTTAGAAGGTAGTGAAACATATGCTATATATGGGTTGAAATCATTGCAACCTGGCAGTATTCTAAAAATAGAAGCAAAAAATGAGAAGGGGTATAGTATTACATTCGAGGTAATTTGTGATATTAATCTTGATGTAGAACTGGAATATTATAAACATGGTGGAATTCTGCCTTATACTTTAAGAGAACTTATTAAAGGTTAATTTCTTTTGCGTATTAAAACTTTAACTCTGCAAGGATTTAAATCTTTCGCAGATAAAGAAATTATTTCTTTTAATAAAGGCATTTCATGTATTGTAGGTCCTAACGGATCAGGTAAGAGCAATATACTTGATGCAATCAAATGGATAATGGGTGAACAAAATGTTAAAGAATTAAGGGGTGGGGATATAGATGATATTCTTTTTAATGGTTCTAAAACTAGAGAACCATCGAACGTTGCATCAGCAACATTAACATTAACTGATTTAGAAGATGCTATATCTGAAAAGTGGGGAGTTCTTTCTGAAATTTCAATTACACGTAAATATTATAGGACAGGCGAAAGAGAATATTATATAAATAATAAAAATTGTAGATTAAAGGATATTAAGGAATTTTTCTATGATGTTGGAGTTAGCTATAAAAGTATTATTTTAATCGAGCAGGGCAAAGTTGATAAGATTGTTCAAGCTGATCCAGAAGAGCTGAGAGAAATATTTGAAGAATTTTCTGGCATAATAAATTATAAAGATAAAAAAAAAGAAGCACAAAAAAAACTTGAACACACAAAAAATAATTTAGAAAGAATTAAAGATATATATATAGAAGTGGAAGAAAACAAAAAATTATTTACTATACAAATCGATGAATTAAAAAAATATAAACAATTAGTAAATGATAAAAAGATTATTCATAAAACGGTATTTTCAATTAATTATAAGAACATACTAGACGGGTTGGGAAAATTATCAGAGGCTAAAAAGATTTTATTTGAGAGAAAATTAACCGTTGAAAATGAGCATACTATGTTATTGAAATTGTATAATGAGAAACTAAGTAAATTGAACACTTTAGAAAAAGAATATGAAGTTATGAAAGAGAGATCTTATATAATTAGAAATGAAATTGATAAAAACAAGAATCAAAAAAAACTAACAGATGAAAAAATTTTTTTATATAAGGAAGAATCTTTTAAAATAAAAGAAAGAATCAAGATATTAAAAGTTGAACTTAATGAAAAAATTGAAAAACAAAGATTATTAAAAGATAGTTTAGATAAATTACATACAGAATTCCTAGATATTAAAAATAATAAAGAAAAACTCGATTTCAAACAAAGAGATTTAAGTAAATGCATAAGCGAAAAACAGAACAAAGCAAAAGAGATTAATAAAAAGATTTATAAACTTATGGATGAAGCAAAAAGGATTGATCAGAGCCTCTATGAGAAAGACATATATGTAAAAAATATAGAAAAAGAGCTAATGAGAATTAAAAAAGAAAAAGAGTATATTGAAACCGAAAAGAATGATTATGTAAATAGAATTAATGATATTTTGATCAGGGAAGGTAATATAAATGAGAAATATCAAGACTTAAAAACCCAATATAATAACAAGCAAATAGAGATTAATAAAATTAAAAGTACCTATGATAAAGAATGTTCTAAGTTAAATGATATGAATAATATTAAACGAGATTTTGAAAATAGAAGTGTCCTGCTAAAAAATTTAATAGAACAAACTATTATTGGTGAATCAAAGGAATATAAGAAATTTATTGATCAATATCCATTTACAACATTAATTGATAGAATTGAACTAAAGAACACATCTGAAGTTATCTGTTATGGAGATATTATTATTTTTAAAGATGAAATAAAAAAAGATTTAATTGATATGTATGATAAAGAATATTGGCCAATTAAATTTATATTTGAAAACGAGCTTGAAGTATTTCTAAACAAAATAAAGATGAATCCAGTAAATAGTATCAGTAGAAACCTTATATATAATGGACTTTATTATATCGGTAAAAAAATGAATGATAGTAGAGAAAATTTAATGAAATATAAAGAAGAATTAAAAATCTTGGAAATGCAAAAAGTAAAAGTAGATAATGAGATTAGTAGTATAAAAAAACTTTTAGATAATATAACTAATAAATTACAAGTTAATGAGAGTTCATTGCAAGAAGATTTAAAGCAAATTAATGAAGTAACTATTATGTTAGAAAAGTTAAAAAATGAAAGAAGCAATTATGATAGAGAGATAAATAAATTGATAATACGTTACACAACAGTTGAAAAAGACGAGAATAGATTAGTTGGTGAATTAACAAATTACAGATTATTAATCGAAAAAGAAATAAGCAATAAGAACAATACTAATTCACTACTTTTGGATTTAGATAATGAATACAAAGCTATTAGGTCTAATATTGATGAAATAAACAAGGAATATATAGATTTAAATGATATATTAATGAATTTAACAATAAAATATAGAGAAATTAGTAAAGAACTTGAAATATCAGATAAAATGTACAATGAAAACAAGATCAATATTGATAAGTTATCAAACGAACAGTATGAACTGGAAAATAAATTAAGAAAATATGATGAGTTATTAATAGAGTCTGAAAAGTTGTTAGTTGAAATAGAAGAAAAGATAGTAGTTTTGAAAAAAAACAATGAATCTATCAATGAATATAACAATAATATAATGCTAGAAATAGAAGATTTAAATTCTAATATTAAAGAAATAAAAACACAAATTGATAAATTCAATTGTGATATTAAAGAATTAGAAATGAAATATAATAAGTATCTAATTAATGAGGCTAAGTTATTAAGTGATAAAGATAATTTAGAGATACAATATATGCAGCTTTATAATATTAGTATTAATGATGAATTTAGTAATTATTATAAGAATGAAAATCTAAAAGAACTTAACGAAAAGTTATTAAATATTGAAGCGGAGATTAATAATTTAGGGCCTATCAATATGGGTGCCGAAATTGAATATAAGAAATTAGAAGATCGCTCATTATTTTTAAAAAATCAAATTAAAGATCTAGAAGGTGCAATGGAAAAAATAACTGAAATGATATATAACTTTGATAAAGAATCTATCAATAGATTTAACAACACCTTTCATGAGGTTAAAGAAAACTTTAAAAAAGTAGTTAAAATACTTTTTAATGGAGGATCTGCAGATATAAAAGTATTAAAGGAAGAAGATTTATTAAATTCAGGTATTGAAATTTATATACAACCTCCTGGAAAAAAACTACAAAATATGAATTTACTTTCAGGTGGAGAAAAGGCGTTAATGTCATGTGCTCTTTTGTTTGCGTTTTTCTTATATAGGAAAGCGCCCTTTTGCTTTTTAGATGAAGTAGATGCTCCTCTAGATGACGCAAACATAGGTAGATTTCTACATATTGTTAAAACTTTATCAACGGATACGCAATTTTTTATAATTAGTCATAATTATAATACAATGTTGGAATCAGATAACATTTATGGTATTACAATGAAGGAACCAGGTGTTTCTGGGATATACTCTTTAAAGAAAGAAGACCTTTCTGTAGTATAGTTTTAGATAACGTAATTAATTTTAATTTAGGAGAAATAATGGGTTTATTCAATATTTTTAAGAAAGGTACCGATAAGTCAGATAATGTAGAATTAAAAGAAGAAAAGCTTGAAAAAAGTCTCAGTAATACTTCTTCAAAACTAATAATTGGATTTAATAATATAATTAAAAAAGGTAATATAGACAATGAAGCATTTGAAGAACTAGAGGATCTATTAATAACTTCAGATATATCAATAAATACAACACTCAAAATTGTAAATTCATTAAAAAAAGAAAAAATTAAGAATCTAAATGAATTGAAAGCTTTAATTAAAGACAATATTTATAAGATAATAAATATTAATAATGCCTTAGTACCTACAAATAATAGACCATATATTGTATTAGTAGTTGGAGTAAATGGTGTTGGTAAGACAACGACTATAGCAAAATTAACAAAATTTTTTCTTGATAATGAAAGTTCAGTCGCCATAGCTGCATGTGATACTTTTAGAGCTGCAGCTATAGAACAATTACAAATATGGGCAGATAGATTAAATGTCCATGTTGTTAAACAACAACATGGAAGTGATCCTTCAGCAGTTTTATATGACGCAATTAATTACTGCAAAGCAAGAAATGTCGACGTGTTAATAGCTGATACTGCCGGTAGACTTCATACAAAAGTTAACCTTATGAATGAATTAAAAAAATTAGTAAATACATCAAAAAAACTTATTGATGATGCACCGCATGAGATATTATTAGTATTGGATGCGACTATGGGGCAGAATGCGCTAAATCAAGCTTATTCATTTAAAAATGAAATTGGAATTACTGGTATAGTATTAACAAAGCTAGATGGATCTGCTAAAGGTGGAATAGTTGTAAGTATTGTTGATGAACTTAATATTCCAATCAAATTTATTGGACTTGGGGAAAAGGCCGATGATCTTGCAGCATTCAATGCAGAAACATATATAAATAATATTATTAAATAAAATATGGAATTAAAAAAAATAAATGAGATCCCTGATAGAGAACTTTTTAACTGGTATTTCGATAATTCCGATATAAATGATAATAATATATATCCACCACTACTAGCTAGTATCAATAAAAAATATTATCAATTGAATAAGTGTAATCTAATAGTTAAGGAGTATTTATATCTTGGAGAATTAAATTATTTGGATGCTTTAAACATTTCAATTAACCAAAAAAAAAATATTAATGTTATTGAAATATCAAATATATTATATATTACAGATTTATTAAATCTTGATATCAGTGAAATTGACTTTTTTTATAATAACAATTTGGAAGGAGAAACATTGCTTGAGGCATTAAGAAAAGTCAGAGTCTATCCATATGAGATTAAAAAATATATAGTTTCTAAAAAAATATCTTTTAAATTTATAATTTTGATATCCAAATATTTTGATATTATTGGAAAAATATTAGAACAATATATTAAAGAATTTTCTCCGACAATATCAGAGTTTAGAAAGTACCTATATTTGTTGATTGATTATAAAGATTATATTGACTTAAAAAATTTTAATTTTGATGAAATCAGTAAGGTAGTTCAAAAAAAGAATAAACAATATTATTTATTTTATGATAAATATAATGAAATAAAAAAAATTTTATCACCTATCAAAGTTGAAAACTTAGATAATTTTGAAACATCACAATTAACATTTTCATTTGTAATATCAAATTATATTGATTATAAAAATATTTTAAATAAACTAACTGAGAATAAAGAACAGTTAAATGAATTTTATAGTTTCCTAAAGAAGTATGATATATATTAATACTAATTCTAAAAATGGCTATTTTCATAAGCAACTTGAAGCTTTAGGGCGTAAGTTTCAATTTGTTAATGATGAAAAAGATTTTGTAGAAAATTCAAATATTAAAAAAACCATATATATAACAAAAGCATCGCAGAAGGATATACATCCTTGTCCTGGTACTAAATATTACAGATGTTGTAACTACCATGTTTTTGATTTAGTAAGTGGTTGCCCATTTGACTGCACCTATTGTGTATTGCAAGCTCTTATTAAAAACCCCTATATCAAGGTATATGAGAATCTTGAAGACTTGAGTAATAACCTTGAATTGTTAAACTGTAAAGGCAGATATCGTGTTAGTACAGGTGAGATGTCTGATAGTTTAGCTTTAGATAATTTGCTAAAAATTAGTAATTATATTATTCCCAAAGTTAATAAACTTGATAATATTTTATTTGAATTTAAGACTAAATCTGGATGTATAAACAATTTATTATATCTTAATCCAAAAAATATAATAATTTCTTGGAGTCTAAATCCTGATGATGTCATTCAGCGAGAGGAACATAAAACTGCCTCATTAAATAAGAGATTGGAGGCTGCCAAAATATGTTCTGAATATGGATATAAAATTGCATTGCATTTTGATCCATTAATTTTTTGCGATAATTTTGAAGAAGAATATAAATTATTGATTAAAAAAGTAATTGATGACCTAAAGGAATCTAGTGTATTATATATTAGTTTATCGACTTTAAGGTTTTTGCCCGAAATTACTGATATGATAAGATTAGGCTTTACAAATACAAAGTTGCTTTCTTCAAATTTTATTTGTTCATTAGATGGAAAATTAAGATATTTCAAACCATTAAGGAGTTACATGCTAGAATATATTTATAAATGTATCAGAGAATATTGGAAAAATGTATTTATATATTTTTGTATGGAAGATGCTATATTGTGGAAAAAAATTATTGGGATTGATCCTGGCTGTAGATTTAAATTTGAGAATTATTTTATGGGAGGCAACAAATGTATACATTTTTGAGTTTTGATGTTGGAGGTACTTTTGTTAAATGGGGGATAATAAATGAATTTGGTGAAATTATGGAGGAGGGAGCATATGAGACTCCTAAGCATTATGACAATTTTCTTGTTAAACTTGGAGAAACATATAAAAAGCATCCCCATATCAGTGCATCTGCAATAGCTGTACCAGGAGTTTGTGATTTGAGAAAAGGTGCTATATTATACACTCCGAATATTCCTTATTTAACTGGAAAAGTTATAGTGGATGATGTTAAAACTTTCTCTGATGTTCATTGCTTTTTAGCAAATGACGCAAATATGGCTGCTCTTGGTGAATGTAGGTTTGGTGATGAAAATCCCTATGAAAACATGACTCTTGTTACATTAGGGACAGGTGTGGGAGGAGGTGCTGTTGTTAACAAAAAGCTATTTAGAGGTAATATTTCTCCTTGTGAACTTGGACATATTACTATTGTTGTTGATGGTAAGAAATGTGGCTGTGGCA
This sequence comes from Deferribacterales bacterium UBA4806, assembly GCA_002402635.1. GTDB lineage: Bacteria > Chrysiogenota > Deferribacteres > Deferribacterales > UBA228 > UBA228. The sequence goes on along the minus strand of DHGE01000048.1, from coordinate 20,852 downwards.
AACGAGGCTGTTTCGAAGCATACTGTAATTCAAAGAGTTTGCAGGTCTATTTTAAGGAAATAATAGAAAAAGAACATAATTTGCTACCTATTGATATCTATAAATTGGCTAAAGATGGTAACGTATTAGCTAAAGAAGCTTTTAAAGTATTTGCCTACTATTTAGCACATGGACTTGCAAATGTAGCAAATATATTTGCTCCTGAAATTATAAAAATAGGTGGTGGCTTATGTGAAATGATGGATATGTATATGGATGATACAATGAAGTATTTTAATGATTTAATATATCCTGCTTATAAAGGTTTAGTAGTAGTAGAGATTGCTAAGCTTAAAAATAGGGCAGGAATACTAGGTGGAGCAGCTCTTTGTATTGAGAAAATGATTGACTATGCGTGAATCTTATAAATATAGTTAAAAATATTGTTTTTGTGGAAAAAATGGAAGGAATAACAATAGTAGTGAGCTATGTTGATTTTTTTATCTAAACTTTATGTATAATTTTTTTTCACAAAATTGCTAGAATAGAATAGTTTATAATCTGGATTCTTTACTGTTGCTGTTGATATTATTTTAATAGAATATTGAAAATCCTTAAAAACTCTGGACAAGAGTATAAAGGGTGAGACATGATTTATCAAACACATACTAATGCAGGAGGTCTTAAGGCTACAATTGATATCGATTGAAATGTTAAAATTGAAAAAAGTATTTTTAAGAATATATTTACAGTATTTAATTAAAATTACACACAATTCTGTGTTTTTACTATTATGAATATTTCGAAAACATCAATTGCAATTCTAGCTGGAGGAAATAGTGTCAGATTTGGTTCTGATAAAACGTTAATAAAATTAAATGGTAAATCAATTATTCAATATATAATAGATGAATTTGTAGATAGTAAAAATATTTATATTATTGCAAAGGATTATGAAAAATTCAAGCATTTAAGCATACCCGTAGTTATTGATAAATATAAAGAACAGTCACCTCTAGCAGGAATTATAACAGCATTAGAAAATATTCCAGATGAATTGTTATTTATTGTATCTGCTGATATGCCATTTGTAAAAAAGTCTATATTAATGATACTGTTGGATAATTTGGATAAAAATACAGACATTATATTACCAATAATAAATGGTAAAATTTATACACTTACTGGTGTATATAGAAGGAATGTTAAAGATTCTCTCGAATATTATTACAATAAGGGAGTATATAAGATACTTGATGCCTTTAAGGATTTACGAGTAAAAAAATTAGATGAAAAGTTTTTTATTGATTCAAACATTAGTCTGTATAGTTTTATTAATATAAATAATTGGACAGAGTATAAAAATGCAGAAAGAATTCTCAAGAAAAATAATAAAAGAATTTAATGGCTCTAAGTATAGTGGAAATAATTTTATTGATGATAAAATACCTATTATTAAAGAGAAAGAATATAAAATATTTATAAATGGACAGAAGATTACAACTGTTGCATTAACTCCTGTTAATGAAATTGAATTTATATGTGGATTTTTATACACCGCTTCTTTTATAGATTCTTGGGAAGATGTCATAAATTGCAGAGTTTGTGATAATTATAATTTTCATATATATTTGAAAAATAAAAAAAAACAAAATATTTCAAATTTTGATTTATCAGCCGATTATTCTTATAACACTTATTCAGGAAAAAATTATACTGCTGAAGTAATTAATTCAAACTTTTCTATTGATGCATTGGGAATCCTTAATATATATGAAAAAATTTATAGTAAGTCTAAAATCTATCCTCTGCTGAGTGGCACTCACAGCAATATTTTTTATAGAAATGTACATGAATATGCAGTATTTGAAGATATAAATAGATATAATGCTTTAGATAAATTAATTGGGTATAAAGTTATAAATACTTTACAAAGTGATGGAATTGTTTTTACAACAGGTAAGATAACAAGTGGGATTATATTTAAATGTATTAAAGCAAAATTTCCTGTTGTAGCAACTATATCTGCTGTTTCAAGTATGGCTATAGAATTAGCATCTAAATATAATATTTCACTTGTTGGTTATGTAAATAAGGATTCCTTTATAATATTAGAGGATAAAGATAAGAGGGTTGTCGATGGCTTTTAGACTTATTAGTGAGTATAAACCATCTGGAGATCAGCCAGAAGCTATAAAAGAAATTGTAAATAATTTTAAATATGATATAAAAAAACAAGTTTTATTGGGTGTTACTGGTTCAGGTAAGACCTTTACCATGGCAAACGTTATTAAAGAGCTTAATGTGCCAACCTTAGTGATAGCTCATAACAAGACATTAGCAGCTCAATTGTTTGGAGAATTTAAGCGTTTTTTTCCAGATGCTGCTGTTGAGTATTTTGTAAGTTATTACGATTACTACCAGCCAGAAGCATATGTCCCACAAACTGATAGCTACATAGAAAAGGACTCCTCAATTAATGACCATATTGATAAAATGAGACATTCTGCAACAAGAAGTTTACTTGAAAGAAGGGATGTTATAATTGTTGCATCTGTTTCATGTATTTATGGATTAGGTTCACCTGAGGCATATTATGGTAAACTTGTGAGCGTGGAAATTGATGAATCTATTGAGATGGAAATTATAATTGAGAAACTTATAGCCATCAATTACGAGCGTAATGATTACGATTTTCATAGAGGTATCTTTAAAATTAAGGGAGATACATTGGATATTTTCCCTTCACATGAGGAGGAAATCGCGTATAGAATAGAATTTTTTGGAGACAAAATAGATAATATTGCTGAATTTAATCCCTATTCAGGTAAAACTATTAAGAAACGTCCAAAAGTTGCAATATACCCTAATACACATTATGTTACAGCTAATGTCTCAATGGAAGATATAATAGAGAACATTAATAAAGATTTAGAGCTAAGAATATATGAATTAGAAAAAAATAACAGATTACTAGAAGCTCAAAGATTGAAACAACGCACTTTTTTTGATATAGAAATGCTTAAGGAAACAGGTTATTGTAATGGCATAGAAAATTATTCTAGATATTTTGATGGTAGAAAGCCTGGCGAAACTCCTCCTACACTTATGAGCTACTTGCCCAAAGATGCGCTGGTTATAATTGATGAGTCACATATTACTATACCACAGATCAAGGGTATGTACTTTGGTGACAAATCAAGAAAAACTACTTTAGTCGAATACGGTTTTAGACTTCCTTCAGCCTTAGATAACAGGCCATTAAAATTTGAAGAATTTAATTGTAAATTAAATAAGGTGTTATACGTTTCAGCTACCCCTGCTGACTTTGAAATAAACGATTCAAGTGGAGTGATAGTTGAACAGCTTATAAGACCAACTGGGCTAATGGATCCAATTATCGAAATACGATCTGCAAAAACACAAGTAGATGATTTGTATAATGAAATAAAGAATACTGCTAAAAAAGGGAATCGTGTTCTTGTTACAACACTTACTAAGCGAATGGCAGAAGAGTTAACTAGGTATTTTAAAGAACTTAATTTAAAAGTCGAATATTTACATTCTGATATTGATACAATTGAAAGAATTAAAATTATTAGAGATTTAAGAATTGGAAAATTTGATTGTCTTATTGGCGTTAACTTATTAAGAGAAGGTCTAGATATGCCAGAAGTTAGTTTAGTTGCTATTTTGGACGCAGATAAGGAAGGCTTTTTGAGATCTGAAAAATCATTAATACAAACCATAGGAAGAGCAGCTCGAAATATAGAAGCAAAGGCTATACTATATGCTGATGTTATAACAGAATCTATTAAAAAGGCTTGCAAGGAAACAGAGAGAAGAAGAAAAAAACAAGAAGAATATAATAAGATTCATGGTATTACTCCAGAAAGCATAAAAAGTGAAATATCAAATATACTTGAAAGTATATTTGAAAAAGATTATGTTACAGTGGAAACTGAAATTCCAGTAGATATTAATTTGACAGGTATCAGGGAAAAAGATATAAAAACGATAGAGAAAGAGATGTATAAAGCTGCGAAAAAAATGGAATTTGAAAAAGCTGCAATATTAAGAGACCTCTATTTTGAATATAAATCAGAAAAAGTGAAATGAAAAAGATCTTAAAGATTTTCTTATTTTTAGCTATCCTAATAATATCACTGACATTGCTTACATCGACTGTTTATCTTTATAGATTGAATAGTGAACTACCTTCTGTTGATGAATTAAAAGATTATAGCTATAAAACACCTACTATTATTTATGATACTGAGAAGAATGTTATTGCAGAATTAGGTGATGAGGTAAGATATCCTGTAACATTTGATAAGATTCCAAAATATTTAATAAACGCACTTGTAGCAGTTGAAGACAGCAGGTTTTATGAACATGAAGGAATAGATTTTATTAGCATTATTAGGGCATTTTTTGCGAATATTAAAGCTGGCAAGATTGTAGAAGGTGGTTCAACATTAACTCAACAGCTAGTAAAAGTTATATATTTAACTCCTGAAAAAAAACTGAAAAGAAAAGTAAAAGAAGCTATCTTAGCTTATAAGTTAGATAGTTTTCTTTCAAAGCAAAAAATATTAGAAATATATCTAAATCAGGTTTATTTGGGCAGAGGTTCCTATGGTGTTCAATCGGCTGCAAAAAATTATTTTGGTAAAAATGTGTGGGATTTAAACTTAGAAGAATGTGCACTAATTGCATCATTACCTAAGGCTCCTAGTTATTATGCTCCACATATCGATTATGGAAGATCTATTACAAGGCGTAATTACACTTTATTGAGAATGTATGAGGAAGGGTATCTATCAGAGGAAGAATATAGAAAGGCAATAGAAAAACCTATAGTATTCCTTAAGAAAAAACCACAAAGAGTAAAAATGGCTGAATATTTCATTGATTACGTTGTAAAACATTTACAAAAGATTTTGGAGATTGAGGATATAAAGAATAGTGGTTTACAAATTTATACAACATTGAATAGTAGAATTCAATCTGCAGCTGAAAAATCGAATAGAATTAATCTTTTTGCTATTTCTAAGAGACAAGGCTATTCAGGACCTATTGCCAATATAGATGATGTTAAATATTTTGAAAAATTAGAACGGTATAAATATTTGAAAGCCTATGGTGTTGACTTTGCAGAAGTGAAAAATGTAAGTAGAAATTTTGTTGATATAGATATAGATGGAGTTAAAGGTAAGCTTGACATAAGAGATAATAGTTGGGCAAGACCTTTTAGAGATAATTTATCAAAGTTGGATGATTTTCGAGTGATTCTAAAAAATGGTGATATTATTCTTATATACAGTGATAAAAATAACAGATATTTTTTATATCAAGAGCCTCAAATTGAAGGATCATTGCTAGCTATAAACCCCGTTGATGGGTCAATACTTGCTATGGTTGGTGGATTTGATTTTAATAAATCAATGTTCAATCGATCGACTATGGCAGTAAGACAGGTGGGCTCACTTTTTAAGCCTATTGTGTATTCAGCCGCAATTGATATGGGCTTTGATATAACTTATCAAGTATTTGATGCTCCTGTAATAAAAAAATCAACAATTGATGAATACTGGAAACCAGAAAATTTTGAAGAAAGATTTTATGGTTTTACTACTTTGAAAGTAGCACTTGCAAAATCAAGGAATGTTGTAACTATAAAATTAGCTGATGAACTTGGAATATCAAATATTTTAAGATACGCTAAAGCTTTTGGCCTAAAATCCCCTATAAACAGAGATCTATCTGTTAGCATTGGATCAGGTTCAGCGACATTAGAAGAGATGGTATATGCATTTTCAGCTTTCCCGAACATGGGAAAAATCTATGAAACAAAATGTGTCAAATATATTTTAAACAATAAGGGTAAAAAAATATATGAAGAAGAACCAAAAATAGCATATACACCAATCAAAGAAAGTACCGCGCATATAATGACAGATGCTTTAATTAATACTGTAGAAAATGGTACAGGTAGAAAAGCTAAACATATTCCACGTTTCATAGGTGGAAAAACTGGTTCTACCAATGAATATAAAGATGCTTGGTTTGTTGGTTTTTTACCAAACATAGTTATAGGTTCTTGGGTTGGATTTGACGACTTCACTTCAATAGGGAGACTTGAGACTGGCGCAAGAGCAGCACTACCAGTTTGGATTAATTTTCTAGAATCAATTATTAATGAAATTGATTTTGCTGTTTATCCATTATCTAACAGTGTAGTTTATTATAAGGTTGATCAAAAAACACATAAAATAACAAGTGCCGTTAATGTTCCATATACATTTGAACCTTTTGCTACAGATAAAAATAAAGTAACAGAAAATTAATGATAGAAAGGTTCCATAAATTTCCATTTATTATAATCGATAAAAATAAAAAAATAACAAATTATTCAAATAATTTTGAAAACATATGGAGTGAATTTACAAAGCTTAACATACGTAATTTAGCAGATTTTATAATCGAAAAAGTTGAACGCGGTGAATTTATTGTTAATTTATCAGCAAATATATTTTTCTTAGTTGTTGATAAAGAAATAGATTTTTGGGTGGTAAATTTTATAGATATTACTAATATTTCTTACAAGTTTGAGCATTATATTGATATAGATTCCTTTTTGCATGAAATTAAAAATCCTCTAACAGTAATTGATGGTATAATGCAAATTTTGTCAGATAAACATTTAGATAATTACACAATGGAATGTGTTAAAATAGTATCTAGTGAAATTGATAGAATAAAAACTCTTTTAGAAGAATTGAAACTGATAAAACAAGTTATTTTAATTAAATCGGAAATTAATCTACCTGAATTTATTGATGAGATAATTGCATCATTAAGAATAATTTTTTCGGATATAACCTTTAAAGTCGAATTTGATCCAGCTATAGATAAAATTTGTGGGGATAAACAAAAACTATTTAGAGCATTTTATAATATTATAAAAAATGCTTGTGAAGCCAAAAAAAATAGTGTAATAAACATATCTATATTCATTGAATCATCAATAAAATATTATGATAAATTAAACAATGTGTATTCTAATATGGTGAAATTTAATATTACAGATTTAGCAGGTGGAATCAGCGAAGAGGTAAGAGAGAAAATTTTTAAACCCTTTTTTAGCACTAAGTCTAAGGGATTTGGTCTAGGACTTTCTATAGCAAGACAAATTATAGAAAGTCACGATGGAAAAATTGAATTTAAAAGTATAAATGGTGTAGGCACAACCTTCTCAATTTTATTGCCTTTATAAAAATGAATAAATTTAATGTTCTATTGTTAGATGATGAGGAAAATATTTTATGGGTACTAAAAGAAGGATTAAGTGATAAGGATTTCTACATTCATACTGCATCGACTATTGAAGAAGCAGAAACCATATTAAATGAATTGCCTATTGATGCATGCATTGTTGATATATTTATTAATGATATAAATGCTTTGGTTTTTGTAAAAAAATGGATTAAGCAATATCCACAGATAAATTTTATTATTATAACAGCACAGAATACTAGTACAAACATTATAGAATCTATTAAAATCGGCGCTGTAGATATTTTTCCTAAACCCTTTGATATTAAGGAAATTAAAGGATCGCTATTAAATATTATAAAATTGCAATCTAATAAAAACATAGTCACTTCTGAAAACGATTTAAAGTACGATTTTCAAACATTAAATAAAAGAATGCTAGATATATATAAACTTATAGGACGAGTAGCGAAATCAGACATATCAGTTTTAATAACCGGAGAAACAGGCACTGGAAAAGAAGTGATAGCAAAAATGATCCACAATCAAAGCAATAGATATAATAGACCATTTGTTGCTATAAACATGGCAGCTATACCAAAGGAGCTGATTGAAAGTGAATTGTTTGGTTATGATAAAGGAGCCTACACTGGAGCAAATGCAAATAAAGTAGGTAAATTCGAGATGGCCAACGGAGGAACTATTCTATTAGATGAAATATCAGAATTAGATTATAATCTGCAATCTAAGCTTTTAAGAGTTATTCAGGACAAAGAATTATCTCGTGTGGGTTCAAATAATATAATAAAACTAGATGTTAGAATTTTGGCTGCTACTAACAGAGATTTATTATCCTTAATGAAAAATAATAAATTTAGAGAAGACCTGTACTATAGATTAAATGTTGTCAATATAAAAATGCCGTCATTGAGGGATAGAAAAGAAGATATACCTATTTTAGTGAATCATTTTATTAGCAAATATTCTCACTTAAAAGGCGATACGGTAAAAATTGACAATGAAGTATTCGAAGTGCTTGCTAGATATAAATGGCCAGGTAACATAAGAGAATTAGAAAATACAATAATTTATTTACTTATAAATAATAGCTCTTCAAAGGTAACTATAGATGATCTACCAGACAATATTAAGAATGAACAAGATAACCTAGAGGATTTCTCTTTATATAATAATTTATACGAGCTTGCTCTTCAATACTTCAGTAAATCAGAGAATTCTAATATAATGGAGAATACTTTTATGCCCTATGAAGTGTATATGAATTTAGTAGAATTTCCTTTAATAAAGGCAGCACTGCAATTTTGTAAAGGGAATAAAAGTAAGGCAGCTGACTTGCTTGGCATTAATCGTAATACATTAAGAAAAAAAATGGATAAATATGGAATTAAATAATTTAAAAACAAAAATTCGAACTTTTATATTTTTGCAGGATAAACCTGTTACTTTTAAGAGAATTTCACAAGAATTTTCAATTAACCCTGTAAAGTTAAAAAATTTATTGAATGAACTTATTAAAGAGAATGAAATAGTAAAGTTAAAATCTGGTAAGTATTCTTCTATAAACAAGTTGTGTCTTTATACGGGTACAGTTGACGGCAATCCAGATGGTTATGCCTTTTTTATTGCTGATGATAGTGTTATTGAAGATCTTTTTATACCACCTAATAAATTAAATGGAGCAGTTCATGGCGATAGAGTCGCTATAAGGGTTGAAGAATACAATGGGAAGAAAGAGGCTTATGTAGTAAAAGTTTTAGAAAGAAAGTATACTCGTTTAGTTGGTAGAGTTGAGAAGTCAAAACATTTTGCCTATGTAATTCCATTTATGAAAAAGTTTTTCTACGATATTTACATACCAAGCAAATATGCATCAACTCTCAAAGATAATGACGTTGTTGTTTGCAGTATTATTCATTTTCCTGAAAAAAGAAAAAATCCTGAGGGTAAGATATTAAAAACATTAGGGCAATTAGGAGAGCCAGGAATTGAAAATAAAATAGTTCTGGAAAAGTATGAATTGTCTGTGAAGTTTCCAAAAATGGTTAAACAGGAATTAGAAAATATTAATGTACCTATTGATGAATATAAAAATAGAACAGATTTAAGAGATCTTTTTACTGTAACAATAGATGGTGAAGATGCAAGGGATTTTGACGATGCCATAACTGTTATAAAGGATAAAGAAAAATATATATTATATGTACATATAGCAGATGTGGCATACTATGTAAAGCCTAACTCTTTAATTGATAAAGAAGCATACAAAAGAGGAACTAGTGTATATTTCCCAGAATTTGCAATACCAATGTTGCCTGAAAAACTATCTAATGATTTATGTAGTTTAAAACCTGAAGTAGATCGATTAGCTCTAACTGTAAAAATTGATTATGATTTAAACGGCACCATTTTAAATGTGAATTTTTATGAGTCTGTTATTAATAGTAACTATAGACTTACATACAATTATGTGGCCGACATTTTAGAAGAAAAAATTATTACAAAAGATAAAAAATTATTGGACATGTTGAAAAATGCAGAAGAATTATCTAAAAAGTTAACTGAGAGAAAAAAAGAACTTGGCATGATTGATTTTGATTTGCCAGAACCTGAATTCAAATTTGACAATTCAGGGAATTTAATAAGTATTTGTCCATTAGAGCGTAAAATTTCACATAGAATGATTGAAAATTTTATGTTAGAGGCAAATGAAGTGGTGGCAAAATACCTTGAAGAAAAATCGCACTTTTCTATTTTTAGGGTTCATGGGGAACCTGATAGGATGAAGATTTTAGAATTTGTAAATCAGTGCAAAAATTTTGGTATATATTTAGACGTTCCAAAAGTTATAAATCCAAAGGTTATTCAACTTATTTCTGATTATATTATTACAACTTCCTATAGCTATATTTTAAGTTCAATACTTGTGAGAAGTATGCAAAGAGCTCTTTATTCAACACAAAATATAGGCCATTTTGGGTTGGCATCAAAATCATATACACATTTTACTTCACCAATAAGAAGATATCCAGATCTTATAATCCATAGACTGTTAAAAAAATATCTGTTTAATTATAATTTTGATGTTGATAGTGACTGGCTAAAAAATGCTGCAGAACATTCTTCAAATATGGAAGAGTTGGCAGACAGCGCAGAAAGAGAAGTACAACAATTTAAAAAAATAAAATATTTAGAGAAGAATAGAGATAATATCTATAAAGGTTATATAAATAGAGTTAGATCTAGCGGTTTTTTTATTTTTATAGAATATTTGCTCTTAACAGGATTTGTCGCTATTTCAAAGTTAGAAGACGATTATTATATCTTTGATGCCGATTCATCAGTTTTGTTAGGAAAGCATAAAGGAAAAAGATTCAGAGTAGGGGATATAATTGAAGTGGTTCTTGATAAAATAAATTATGATTTCTTAGAAGTAGACTTTAGATTAGCATAATATTATAACATCATTAATGAAATATTTTTGTTCAAAAGATTGTCCTGACTTATGTGGATTTGAGTTTATAAAAAACAATAATCAAGTAATTTTTAAATCCGAAAATATTAGTTATTTAAAAAATAACTTCCTCTGCAGTAAATTAAAGAAATTTTATATAAGAGAAATAGAAAACAATAGTGAAAGTTATTTTAATGACATTAATGGAAATAAAGAAATCTGTAATACAGAATCTGTTATTAATAAGTTAGGGCTTTTCTTAAATTCTAATATAGAAAAAAAAATTCTATATTTAAGAGGTTCTGGCAGTATCGCTTATAATATGGGCTATTGGGATTTATTAATGTCATATTTTAATAATGTATATTTTATAGAAGGAAGCCCCTGTGATGAAACAGGTATTTCTGCTCATATTGAAGATTTTGGAATGTATTATAATCCGGTTATTAGCAATTTAGAAGAAGTTGAAGTTATATTTCTCTTTGGCAAAAATGCAAAAGTAACAAGTCCCCATTTATATGCCTATTTAAAAAAATTGAAAAATAGAAGAAAGAAAATTGTATATATTGATCCAGTTTTTACTGATTCAGCAAGTTTATCTGATTATTATGTTGCAATTAACCCTGGATGCGACAATATATTGTGCGCACTTTTACTTAAAAAAATGAAGTTAATAGATGAAAATATTGATGAAAACGGCTTATTAAAATTAGCTGGTATAAATAGAGCTGTTATTGATGCACTTACCAGTATGATAAAATTTAAAAAGACAGCTTTTATTACAGGCTATGGACTGCAAAGATATAAAAATGGGAAAAATATAGTACAATGGATTAATAAACTTGCGTATTTAACTGATAATTTGGAATATTTATACTATGGAAGATCATCAAAATCTAACCTTAAAAATTTGAATATAGATAAAAAGAATCTAATTAATGTTGCAAAAGTTGTTGGATTGTTAAAGGAGAATTATTTTGATATATTATTTGTTGTTGCTGCAAATCCTGCTATAACCTATCCAGACAGTAGTGAATGGCAGAGGTGCTTGAAGAAAATAAAATTAATTGTTGTTGACACAATAGAAACAGAAACAACTAAATATGCAGATTACTTTATAAAAGTTGGTGGAATGTTCTGTCAGGAAGATATTCAGAGTAGTTATTTTTTTCACAGCTTGAAAACCCGAAAAAAAAGAGCCATAAATAGATTTCCTTCTGATATAGATATAGTAAAAGATCTCTCAAATAAATTAAATTTTAATATTAATATTGAAGATATTAATGAACTAATAAATAATGAAGAACCTGAAAAAAGAAAATATAAAGGTAAAGAATTGCCCCTAATTTTTCCTTCAAAACCTGATAAAGTATATCAACTGCTAACAAATTCGCACTATGCATACTTAAATTCACAATATTTAAAAGAAGATTTTGAAAAAGACAATTTTATCTATGTAGCTAATCAAATTGCAGAACTTGAAAATATAAAAGATGGTGATAATATTTCTTTATATAATAAATGCGGAAATATAAGCGGACCTTGTAAAGTGTCTAAAAAACTAAATAATGTTATTCTCATTCATAAAAATAGACTACTTAATGGCAAAAGTCCTAATACTTTAATAGAAAGTATGGCTACAGATGCGTATAATGGACTTGCTTATTATGATACTTATGTCAGTATATCCAAGTTGAATAGTAATTTAACCACTTGACCGCTTATTTATTTTTTCTTAAAATTTTTACAGTTATTTTTAAAAGATAGAAAGAATTGTCTATATTTGCTGGCGTAGCTCAGTTGGCTAGAGCAGCTGATTTGTAATCAGCAGGTCGGGGGTTCAAGTCCCCCTGCCAGCTTTGAATAGTTTAATAAAGGAGCATTGAATGCAGTATGCAACAAAATTGAAAGTAATATTTTTTGTATTTGTTTTTAATTTTTTTATTGTCAATGGTTTTTGTAAAGTCATATTGGGTGTTGATGTATTTTTAGATAAGTATCTTTACTTAGTTGAAGGTAAAAGAGTTGGATTAATAACTAATCCAACAGGAAGAAATAAAGATTTAGATAGTACAATAGATTTACTCATAAGTAAAAAAGTTAATTTAGTAGCCCTTTACGGACCAGAACATGGAGTTAGAGGCAATGCTCAAGCAGGAGAATATGTATCATACTATATTGACGATAAATATAATATACCTGTCTATAGCCTTTATGGGCAGAATCTCATTCAGCCAGAAAATGCTATAGAAAATATAGATGAATATATGACTTCTTTTGATACTATAGAAAAAGGCAAAACTCCCATAAATGACATGCTAAAAGGAATTGACATAATATTAATTGATATTCAGGATGTCGGTACAAGAGTTTACACTTATATAGCAACTATGGCATATGTTATGAGATCTGCAGCTAAAAATGGTATAGGCTTTATTGTTTTAGATAGACCAAATCCTGTTAGTGGTTCAATGGAAGGCCCCATACTTGAATACCCCGGCCACAGTTCCTTTATAGGGCTATATCCAATACCAATGAGGCATGGCATGACTATTGGTGAATTGGCATGGCTTTTTAACGAAAAATTTCTCAGCAGTAAAGTAAAACTTACTGTTATACCAATGAAAGGCTGGAAAAGAGATATGTGGTTTGATTCTACAGGCTTACCGTGGGTTATACCATCACCAAACATGCCCTCATTAGATACAGCGATTGTATATCCAGGACAAGTTTTACTGGAGGGCACGAATATTTCTGAAGGTAGAGGAACAACGAAACCCTTTGAATTTTTTGGAGCGCCCTGGATTGATGGATATGTTTTAGCAAAAAAATTAAATGCTTTAAATCTACCTGGTGTGAAATTCAGAGAAAACTGGTTTACTCCTACATTTTCAAAATATGCAAATAAGTTATGTGGTGGGGCCCAGCTTCACGTTTTAGACAGAAACTTATATAAACCATTTGAAACGACACTACATATTTTAGAAATGATTGAAAAACTTTATCCCGGCAAGCTCACTTTTAATAATGATTATTTTGATAAACTCGTTGGAAACAGTTGGCTAAGACAAAACATAATTGATAACAAGCCAGTCAATAATATAGTAAGTAGTTATTCAGCTGATCTTAATAAATTTATTGAAAATAGCAAAGGTTATATGATTTATAAATGAATTTAGATTTTAGAGGCTTGAAAGATAATTTGCAAGTCCTACATCAGTAACTATCTTTAAAGCATCATCATTTGATATATATTTCATAAATTTTAAAGACTCTAGTATACGAATTATTGACAACGCTACTTCAGGTGGTTGATCACTTTTTGAATCAATACCTTTTAAATACTTTATAGAATCATATAATACTGCATTAGCTTCCATATAATTGATATATTTTCTAGTACCATATTTTTTTACAAAATCTGGATTTGTAAGCATATCGTTTACGTGAGTTAATATAAGATAAGTGGCTCTGCCAATAAGTTTTAAATTACTAGGGCTTACATTTGTCATTGTGTTCCCAACAACTTTTCCAAGTATACCCATAACTGCTGTAGAATGGGTATTAAGTAGCAACTTAGCAGCTATATTTTGCTTTACAAGTAGCGGATCATTTTTATTGTCAATAAGAACAGAAATGAGCACAAATTGCTTATCTTTTGAGAATAATTTATCTAAATTATTCTTTAGATTTTTTATATAATTATCATTCTTATAATTAATCATTATTATTCCAGCATTTGCGGAATTATTTTCTACAAGTCCAAAAAAACGTCTAAAATATGATTTATTGGCTAATAGTGTTTCTTCTTCTGGAGACAAACTAATGGCTAAGCCAAAATCTCCCTGTTTAAAGTTTCTCTTTGTCATATTAAAATTAGAGAATGAAAAATCATAAAGATTTTGTTGGTCGTTACCAGCATTCTTTAAACTATTAAGAGCAGAGTTTTTCAAGTAGGCATCATCAATCTCTGTTTCAAATGGTTTTCTGTACTTTTCCTCAAAAAGTCCTCTAAAAGGCCTTTTTAACATATATAGCCAGCCATCAGGTTGGTTATCAGATTCTGTCCAGACTTGAATCCAGCTTTTTCTATTTTTTTCATGTATAGTATCAAGTGGTACTAGCCTGAAGGTGGGGCTTCGTTCAGTGCTATCTGTAAAAACTGTTATTATACCTTTACCAGCAAAATATGTAGAAAAGTTGTTATTTTTATAGGTTTCTGCTTCAATATCAGTTAATTCACTGAGCTCAGGTAGAGTATCTTTAACACTTTCTAAAATATCGCCAAATTCTAAAAAACGTTTATTAAAATTAATAGGTTCAGTAAAACCAACTTTTCTTAATTCATATGTATTAAGATAATTTGATAGCAATTTATATATTGCAGATTCTAATATTGTTCCGATAACATATGTTTCTATAGTTGTTGCCTGCATACGAGTGGAACCTGCTATTGCTTGTGGACCTGTTGTTAAATTAATCTTTGTGATTCCATCTTCTTTCAAAACCCCTCTGCTTCTATCAAAAGGTAATAATAATTCATCGGGGTTATTATAAACAAAGTATAAATATTTAGAGCTATCAAGAGAAGAATATGATCCCAATTCCTTCCACTGATTATGAGCTTTTAAAATAGCCCCAATAACCGATGAAGTTTCTCCACCTTCAGTTACAGCGATTACAACATCACCTTTTTTTATTCCTCTGTCATCAACTTGAAGACTTCCAATTAGTTGTAAATCTTCAAAACCTTCTAAGGAACTTATTAATGCTCTATCAGCACCAGTCATTTCACCAATCAGTCTTTCTTCTATATTTGGTAGATATTTAATTATTCTATTCCATATATTTTTATTATTTTTAATATTTTGCCAGTATGGTCTCCAGAATGTGCTTTCCATCTGTTTAGCAAGTCTTCCAGTTGCTCCACAACCATAAATAAAAACTTTTTTACCTTCTAATATAGTATTTGCAATTGTTGAAGACATCTTTTCATAGATAAAGGTATTTTTACTTAATTCCATCAGTTTATTTTTAACATCATCGTCCACACTATTTAACATTTGTAAACCTGAAAGGGTGTTCTTTTGTATTATATCGCTAAAATTCGATGTCTTAGGATGTCTCTGTTCAGTAATTAAACTATGGAGCTGAAATTGTGACTTGTTGTTGACATAATCAGTTGATTCTTGGGAAGGTATTATATAGAGAATATCTAGTATATTTGTTTTTTCCTTTGCATATACTATGTTTATATTTAGGAATGTATTTATGATTGAGAGAAATAAAATATAAGATAATGATATTAAATAATTCATTTAAATCTCTAAATGCTTTTATTATAACAAACTTTACCTTATACATCTAGTTAAAGTCAATTTAAGAGTATTAATATTATTTAGCCATAATAATAGAATTTACTTGATAGTAATGATAAAATACCTTAATATTTTGTTTATAAAATGGAAAAAATATATATAGGCATATTGGGGTACAATAGCAATACTGAAGGCTTACTATCAATATTAAAAGATAATGAGAATGTTATAAAAAACAAAACGGGTTACGAAATATTAATAAAAAAAATATTTATCAATGACCTTGAATGTAATATAAACTCTTTATCTTCATTATATAATAATAATAATATAGTTGTTAGTAATGATCCTTTTAATATTGTTAATGATAAAGATATAAAAATTATTGTAGAAACATTAGACAATGTGAAATTATCTAAAGATTTAATTATAAAAATAATAGAATCTAATAAAACTCCTATAATTTCTAACAAAGCACTATTATCAAAATATGGAAAAGATATATTTTCAAAAGCTTTCGAATATGGAATAAACATAGGATTTGAATCTTGTGTTGGTGGAGGCATCCCAATAATTGATGTTGTCAAGGAGGACTTGATAGGCAATAACATAAAAGAAATATATGCTATATTGAGTGGTACATCTAACTATATTTTAACCAAACTTGAAAATGATGAAAATGATTTAAACAATTTAATAGAGGAAGTAAAAAGTTTAGGCTATTCTGAGTATGATCCTAATATAGATATTAATGGTTTAGATTCTGCTTATAAAATAGCAATTCTTTCTATGATTGCTTTTAAAAAGATTATTCCTTTTGAAAAAATTTATATTAGAGGGATTAAGGACATTGATAAACTAGATATTGATTTTGCTGAACAGTTGGGATGCAAAATTAAATTACTATCAATTGCAAAAAATATAGACGGCAAATTAGATATAAGAGTTGAGCCAACAATGTTACCTAAAAAATATATGTTAGCTAAAGTAAGGGATGAATTTAATGCTATATATATAAAATCTGATATGGTAGGTAATACTATCCACTATGGTAGGGGAGCAGGGGGTAAGGCAATTGGAAGTGCATTATGTTCTGATGTTGTATCGGCAATGAGAGATTTAAAACATTGTAATAAGATGAGAACACCACCTTTAGGATACTTTGGTGATTATAATAATGAAGCAAACATTGTAGATCATTTGGAGATTGTGTCACCATTCTATTTGCGTTTTATTGTAATTGATAAACCAGGTGTGCTAGCAACTATTGCAGGGGTTTTGGGTAAAAATAATATTAGTATCAGTGCAGCAATTCAACCAGAGGTTGTAAAAGAAAGCAGTTTAATACCCTTGGTTTTTTTAACTCATGTGACGAAAGCATTAAATATAAAAATGGCAGTTGAAGAAATAAATTCATTAGATATTGTTCACAAAAAAGCCGTTGTAGTGAGAGTTGAAAAATAATGAAATATTTAATAATACTCTGTGATGGCATGTGTGACTATAAATTAAAAGAGTTAGGAAATAAAACTATTCTTGAATATGCAAATACAAAATATTTCGACTATATGGCAGAAAATGGTCATGTCGTAAAGATACATACTACACCTGTTGGAATGTATCCAGGAAGTGATATATGTAATCTATCGATATTTGGCTATGACCCCACAATTTATTACACTGGTAGAAGTCCCTTAGAGGCAATAAGTATAGGTGTTAATTTATCTCATAAGGATACGACTTTTCGACTTAATATAGTAACTCTTAGCGAAGATTTCAAAAAATTAGAAGATTTCTCTGCTTACCATATAGATGATGACCTTGCAAAAAATATAATTGACCAACTTAACAGTATATTTAAAAAAGATGGTTTAGAGTTTTATAAAGGTTTAGGTTACAGGAATTTGATGGTTGTCAGAAATAAAGATTTTGATATTTTAACAACACCACCCCATGATATTATGGCGCAAAATATTGAAAAATATTTACCTACAGGAAAGGATGCTCCTTTTCTGATAAATATTATGAAAAAAGCTCAGGAAATATTTATCGGAAAAAACTACGGTAAAGCAAATGGTATTTGGCTTTGGGGTGAGGGTAAAAAACCAGAATTACCTACTTATAAGACTAAATATAAGCTTAAAGGAGCAGTTATTGCAGCAGTTGATTTAATTAAAGGGATTGGTATATCAGCAGGCTTACAGCTAATTCATGTTCCTGGAATAACAGGTTTTATTGATACTAATTTTGAAGGTAAAGCTCAATATGCAATTGATGCATTGGAAGAATTTGATTATATATATCTACATATCGAAGCACCAGACGAAGCAGGTCACATGGGCAATATTGAAGAAAAAATAAAAGCTGTAGAAAATATTAACAGTAGAGTGCTGCCTATAATTATTGAAGGAATGAAAAAGTTTAAGAATTATAGAGTTCTTGTTACTCCTGATCACCCAACACCTATTTACTTAAAAACACATGTAGCTGAGCCAGTCCCTGCAATAATGTATGGGACAGATGTATATATAGACAATAATATATGTTACAATGAATTTGCTAAACCATATAAGGTGTTTAAAGATGGTTATAAGATAGCAGACTATTTTATAAAGGAGAATTTTCAATATGGAAAATGTATTAATAAATAAAGTTGATTTAATTGAAGATGTAACATTATTAGAGTCAGATAATTTAATTGATCTTTTAGCATCTGTGGAACCCAATATGGATGATTGCTTAATAATAAAAAGTAAAGATTTAACAAGACTTTATTTACTTAAGTATAATAATGATACTGGTAAAAAAGTTTCTGCAATAAAAGTAGAAGGGGTTGGAGTGAGGAGCAATTTTAAGGTAATTCCATTAGTATTAAAATGCATAAATATTTATACTGAAATACTTGATTTGTTTACGAATGAAACATCACTTTGTTTCATTATTAATAAGTGCAATGATAAAAATATTATAAGTAGAATCAAGAATATATTCAAAGAAGAGGGTTTTGATGTCTGTTAATAATAAAATAGTTATTTATGATACAACTTTAAGAGATGGAACACAGGCCGAAGAAGTAAATTTTACTGTTCAGGATAAAGTAAGGATCGCTCATAAATTGGCAGATTTTGGTATTGACTATATAGAAGGTGGATGGCCTGGGTCAAACCCAAGAGATGGAGAGTTTTATAAGGAAATAAAAAAACATCCTTCTATTTTTGATAAAATGGCCGCCTTTGGAAGCACTAGGAGATCTGGTAAACCTTGTGAACAAGATAACAGTATACAGGCTCTTATTAAAACTGAAGTACCTACATTTACCATTTTTGGGAAATCATGGGATTTACACGTCATTAAAGCATTAAAAATAACTTTAGATGAAAATATAGAAATAATACATGATACAATAAAATATTTAAAGAAATATGCTGATTGTGTTATTTATGATGCCGAACATTATTTTGATGGATATAAGAGAAATAAAACGTATGCATTAAAAACTATTAATGCCGCAATAGAGGCTGGAGCAGAAACCGTTGTTCTCTGTGACACCAACGGTGGCGTATTACCAGATGAAATTATTGATATCATTGAAGAAACAAAACAAAATATCAATAATAATGTTCAATTAGGCATACACTGTCATAACGATAGTGATACAGCTGTTGCAAGCTCCTGCTTTGCTGTAAAACATGGAGTAACTCACGTGCAGGGTACCATTAATGGATATGGAGAAAGATGTGGTAATGCAAATCTCTGCTCAGTTATTCCTAATCTACAGCTGAAATACAAATTTAAGTGTGTTGAAGAAGAGAAACTAAAAATGTTACGGGAACTTTCATATTTTGTAGATGAACTTGGAAATTTAAAACATAATACCCATCAGCCCTATGTGGGCAGATCAGCTTTTGCACATAAAGGTGGTATTCATGTTAGTGCTATATTAAAAGATTCTGCAACATATGAACATATAAATCCAGAATGTGTTGGTAATACTCAGAGAGTGCTATTATCTGATTTATCTGGTAAAAGTAATTTAATATACAAGGCTAAAGATTTTGGAATTGATATAGAAAGCATGGATATTAAAATTAAGAAATTGTTAGAAGAATTAAAAGATCTTGAGAATAAGGGATATCAATATGAAGGCGCAGAAGCATCCTTTGAACTATTGATCAGAAAAGCAACAGGTGATTTCAGAAAATTTTTTGATTTATTAAGTTTCAGAGTGTTAGATGAAAAAAGAAGTTCAGTAGAACCACCTATGACTGAAGCAACAGTAATGTTAATGGTTGGAGGAGAAATTGAACATACTGCTGGTGTAGGGAATGGTCCTGTAAATGCCCTTGATAATGCTTTAAGAAAGGCTCTTGAAAAGTTCTATCCCAATTTAAAAAATATGGAACTGGTAGATTACAAAGTGAGAATTTTGACTAGTAATGAAGGTACTAGGGCTTTGACAAGAGTATTAATAGAATCAAGAGATGAAAATGATATATGGGGTACAGTTGGAGTAGCACGAAATATTATTGAGGCAAGTTATCAGGCACTTGTGGATTCAATTGAATATAAACTGTATAAAGATAATTATAAAATTAAATTTTAAATAACAAATATTATTAATTTATTATACTGTTAATAAAAAAATGTTATAAATTAAGCCAACAAGTTTACTAAATTGTTATTTCTGCCAATACTTAATGAATTACTTAATTGAATAGTTCTGTAGGCTCTTAAGTCAGATCTGAATGTTTTTCTTAAAGCTGCATTCTCAATTGTTTCTAATCTTCTGTTTGCTATTCTCTCTA
>DHGE01000151.1:9709-10717 GCA_002402635.1 Deferribacterales bacterium UBA4806 | reverse complement strand
TTTTGTGTATTTTTAAAGTATAGCTATTTATGGGAAATTATTAAAGATAAAGAGGGGAAAAATGAGGATTGTATATAATTTATTGTGGAGACACTTTTAATGGCCAGAAGTCTGTTAAATAGAAAAACTAGCCGGTCATAAAATGCTGATTGAAAATAACTGTTGATTACTTTAAGTAAATTTGTTAGTTAGTATTTGTTTTATAGTTAATAGCAAAGAGGATGATAATGATCTATATGTATAGTAAGAATTTTATAATGGCTTTAACATTGTGTTTAGCAGTGATGTTAAGTTCATGTGCAGGTACTTTTCAAGCTATTGAGCATAGAAACCTAGAGACAGAAGTCAAAATGTCTGATACAATTTTCTTAGATCCAGAAATAAAATATTCAGGCAGGGATATCTTCCTTGAGATAAGGAATACTTCTGATATGCAGGATATTGATTTCCAAAGCATTATTGAAAGTCGTCTGAAAGAGAAAGGTTTTAATATTGTTCAAAATCCTATAGGGGCTACATATAGATTACAAGTAAATGTATTGTATATAGATCCATCTAGAGAAGGTTTAACTGCTGAGGCAGCGGCAGCTGGCGGTTTTGGTGGGGCAGTAATTGGTGCTGCAACAGGAAGAGGTTCTACAAGAGCCACTGGAGGTTTGATAGGTACCGCTGTGGGCTCGTTAGTTGGAGCTGCAGTGGGTTCCCAATTTAAGATTGATTCTTTTATCGGCATTACTGATATACAGATTCAGGAAAAAGTTCCTGGTGGTGTGAAAGGTAGTATGACTACAAATGCTGCCCAGGGAACTTCAACCGATTTAAGAACCTCAAGGCAGATAAATTCTGACTATCAAACATACAGGACAAGAATCGCTATTGAGGCTAAAGAAACAAATATGGATAAAATAAGGGCTGCTCAAGTTATTTCTGAGAAGTTGGCAGCTCAGATAGCTAATATGTTTTAGATACTTGTTTATAAAGGCTATTCAAAATGACTCAGGTGAATTG
>DHGE01000151.1:7940-9644 GCA_002402635.1 Deferribacterales bacterium UBA4806 | reverse complement strand
TAAGGAGAGTTCATGGAAACTTTCGAATTCAAGGCTGAAATAAAAGAAGTTCTGGATATATTAATTCATTCTTTATATACACAGAAAGACATATTTCTACGTGAATTAATTTCCAACGCATCAGATGCTATTGATAAGTTAAAACTTCATGGATTAATTAATGGAGACGCTAAACTTTTGGAAGTTCCTTTTGAGATAAAAATATCAACAGATTCACCAAATAAAAAATTGATAATATCAGATAATGGAATTGGGATGACAAGGCAAGAAGTCCTTGAAAATCTAGGCACCCTAGCTCATTCAGGAACCAAAAAATTCTTAGAGGCAGTTAAAAGCAAGCAAAAGCAGGAAATTCCGGAATTGATAGGCCAATTTGGAGTTGGCTTTTATTCTGTTTATATGGTAGCCGACAAAGTCGAAGTAGTAACAAAGTCGGCTATTACAAATGAAACTGCTATAAAATGGACATCGAAGGGTGATGCCTCGTTCAGTATAGAAGAGGCTGAAAAAGAAGAGTTTGGAACAGATGTTATTGTCTATCTAAAAAAAGGTGAAGAAATCTATCTATCAAAAAACAAAATTGAAGAAATTATTAAGAAGTACTCTGATTATATAGAATTTCCTATATATTTCATAAATGAAAAGAAAGAAAAAATTAAACTAAATTCACAGGTAGCCTTATGGAGAAAAAATAAAAATGATATTACAGAAGAAGAGTATAAGAATTTTTATAGACAACACTCATATGAAGCAGAAGATCCTCTTGAAGTTATACATTATAGAGGAGAGGGTCTAATAGAGTTCACAGCACTTTTATTTATACCTGCTAAAAAACCATTTAATATATATATGAAGGAGTTTGAGTATGGTCCAGCGCTATATATAAATAAGGTTCTTATTATGAACCATTGCCAAGAATTAATCCCACCATATTTAAGATTTCTCAAAGGCATCATTGAGGCAGAAAGCTTACCTTTAAATGTTTCAAGAGAATTTTTGCAAAATAATGGACAAATCATAACAATAAAAAACAATATTATTAAAAAAGTTATTGATCATTTGGAATATCTTAAAAACAATGAAAGGGAAAAATATTTAAAATTTTATACAGAATATGGTAAGATACTAAAGGAAGGTATTTTTTACGAAATTGACAAAAAAGAAAAGCTTGCTTCTTTGATTCTTGCAGAAACCACGAAAACAAAGAACGGTGAGTTCATAAGCTTAGATGAATATCTAACCCGCATGCAGGTTGCTCAGGAATATATATATTTCCTACCTGGTAAAGATGTCGAATCTATGAGGAATTCACCTTATCTGGAAATCTTTAAAGAAAAAGATATAGAAGTTTTACTATTAACAGATGATTTTGATGATTTGTGTATGGCTCAATTACATAGTTATAAGGGCAAAGAATTGAAATCTGTTTTGTCTTCCGATATATCTTTAGGAAAGACTCCAGGTGTGGAAGAAAATAATAAAGATATACTAGAGTTTATTAAAGATGTATTAAAAAATAAAGTAGCTGATGTAAAGATTTCTAACAGATTGAAAGACTCGATTGGACTTATTGTTAATAAAAGTGGTTTTCTAGAAGATACTATTAGTACAGTTAATTTCTTAACACAAATACAACCAAGAATATTAGAGATAAATATCAATCATCCCATATTTATTAAATTAAAGACCTTATTAAAAACAACT
>DHGE01000151.1:7128-7897 GCA_002402635.1 Deferribacterales bacterium UBA4806 | reverse complement strand
CCTAATCTTCAAACCACTTAGAATAAATTTTTTGATAAGTCGATGAAGATAATATATTTTCTATTGCTCTATCTATTTCATTTTTTAAGGGATGATTTTTTTTAATTATAAAAGCATATTGGTGTGGGAAATATAAGGGACCTGTTATCTTCAATATGTCTTTATAATTATGAGATAACATGTATTTAGCAAAGGGATAATCAATAAATATAGCATCAATTTCTCCAGTAATTAACTCATTGAATAAAAAATCATATTTTCCGTAGAGTATATTTTTATCTAATCCTAATGTTTTGATGTAATGACTTGATACATCATTCATATAGGTGCCAACCTTTTTATTATACAGTTTATTAATATCAAGATCTTTAGAACTTTTTCTAGTAACTAAGACGAATCCAGAATCAAAATAGGGAGCTGTAAAGTCTACAATTTTTTTTCGCTCTTCGGTGATACTAAACCCACCAGCGCCTAAATCAGCTAAATTAGATGCAACTGTTGAAAGTACATAGTTAGATTCCATAGGAAGGAATTTTATTGTTTTTTTTAATTTTAAAGCCATGGCTTTAAGTAAATCAATATCAAAGCCTGTTAATTCTCCTTCCTTTACGGTAACAAAAGGTGGAAAATCTGTAGCAGTTGCTACTTTAATTATATCCAATTGTTCTGCTTTTATAATTATTGAAAAGAGAAAAAATAAATAAACAAATATTACAATTCTCATTTAAGCATAAAAAACAACATAGTTATTTATAAATGTATATGTATA
>DHGE01000151.1:0-7085 GCA_002402635.1 Deferribacterales bacterium UBA4806 | reverse complement strand
TATAACATTGTGTATTCTGGCGGGAGAGGGAAGGAATCGAACCTTCCTCCCGAGGAATCTCGGGACAAACGGGTTTGAAGCCCGCGGTGTACACCAGCATCACAACCTCTCCCATAATTACATTCAAAGATATTGTGAAATTTTTTCTGCTACAATTTGCATTGCATTATTATTTTCATATCTTTTTTTAGATAAATTTAATTTAAAGGCATCATCTAAATATCTAGGTATTATATGCAAATGTGAATGAAATACCTCTTGGCCACCAGCTTTTTCTACATTTTGTATTATATTGAGGCCATCGCATTTTAAAGCTTCTTTTATTGCTTGTGATAGTTTTTTTACAATCTTATAAATATTTTCAGCATAACTTTCTGGCATATCTAGGATATGCTTAAAATGGGCTTTTGGTATTATTAAGGTATGACCATAATTAATCGGCATAATATCTAATATCGCAAGAAATTCCTCATCTTCATAAATTTTACAACTTGGGAGTTCATTGTTTATAATTTTACAAAAGATGCAATCCATATGTTCCTCCAGATTTATTCGTTATATACTAAATTACATTATAAATAATTGCAAAAAACAATATTTATTTTATAATAAACTATAAAAGATGAAAAGCAATGACCATATTGAGAATTTTGTTTTTGATTTAGATGAGACATTGTACTCTCCAAAAGTGCCTATAATGAAAATTGTAGGCGATAAAATCAACGAATTTATGCATAAATATTTACATATGAAAGAGGAGGAGATACCTATAAAGAGAAATTACTATAAGAGTACTTATGGTACTACACTTTATGGCTTGATGAAGGAATTTAATATAGATCCTGAAGAATTCCTGTTATATGTACACAATATTGACTATAAGAAAGTTATTAAGAAAGATATAGAACTAAAATGTGAACTTTCAAAACTTAAAGGTAAATTTTTTATATATACAAATGCATCTAAAAATCATGCAAAGTGTGTGCTCGAACAATTAGGTGTAGAAGAATATTTTGAAAATATTATATCGATAGAAGATACTGATTACATTCCCAAACCAAGTATAGAAGGATTTCATAAGTTTGTTGATAAGGTTGGAATTAATTGTAAAAAATCTGTTTTTATTGAAAATAGTTCTGTTAATCTACATACAGCAAAATTAATTGATATGCAGACAGCAATTGTATGGGATAAATACATAAATTGTAAGGACTTTGACTATTATTTAGAAACAATATATAATTTAGATATATTAGTGAAATAATGTGTCAAAGGAGGTTTTATGTTTACATTAAATGTAAACAAGAAAAATTACAATGTTGATGTTGAAGGGGAAGTTACTCTCCTTTGGGTGCTCAGAGAACATTTAAAATTGACAGGGACAAAATATGGTTGTGGTGCAGGTGTGTGTGGTGCTTGTACAGTCCTAATAGATGGAAGAGCTGCAAGGTCATGTCAAATAGCTATTAAAGATGTCGTTAATAAAAAAATTACAACCATAGAAGGAATAGATGATGACAATCCAGTTAAGAAATCTTGGATTGAAGAAGAAGTACCTCAATGTGGATATTGTCAACCAGGGCAGATAATGCAGGCAATCTCTTTTCTCTCAGAAAATCCTCATCCAACTGAAGAACAAATTAAAATAGCTATGAGTAATAATCTGTGCAGATGTGGGACCTATCCAAAAATTATATCTGCTATACATAAAGCTTCAGGGAGGTAAAAATGAAAGAATTAGGTAGGAGAGATTTTATAAAGATACTTGGCTCAGCAGGATTCACACTAGCTATTATGAACACGCCTTTTGGAATAAAAATATTGAATGCAGAAGATATTAACGATTCAGACATGTTTGTACCTAATATGTGGTTACATATTTCAAAAGATGATGAGGTTATTATTATTGTTAATAAGTCAGAAATGGGGCAAGGTGTATACACCTCATTACCTCAAATAATCGCTGATGAGTTGGGAGCTAAATGGGAAAATATTAAGATATATCCTGCCTTAGCTAAGGATGAGTATATAGATCAAAAAATGGGAGCGCAGCTTACAGGGGGTTCTACCAGTATCAGGCATATGTATGAAACTTTAAGAGAAGCTGGAGCTACAGCTCGAGAAATGTTGGTAATGGCAGCAGCAAAAAAATGGAATGTCGATGGTAATAGCTGTTATACGAGAGATGGTAAAGTTTTTGGCCCCAATAAACTGAATGTAAAATTTGGGGCAATTGTTAATCAGGCAAAAAAAATGATTCCACCTCTTCATCCGCCATTAAAGGACAAAAGCAAGTTCCAATTTATAGGAAAGCCTGTAAAAAGGACCGATACACATGTGAAGGTAAGCGGTGAAGCTATTTATGGTATAGATATCATTTTAGATGATATGGTATATGCTACAGTAAAAATGCCTCAGAGCTACGGGGGAAAGGTTAAGAGGTTTGATATTACAAAAGCAAAGAGTTTAAAAGGTTTTATTAATGCCTTTGAAATTTCAGACGGAGTAGCCATTGTTTCAAAAAATATTGAAGATTTGTTAAAAGCAAGAGAATCCGTTTTAGTAGAAGCTTCTAGTGGTGTTAATCCTAACCTTAATACACAATTTATTGAAGATACCCTTACTAACTATATTAATAAAGATGGGATTATTGCAAGACGATATGGAAAAGCTAAAGAAATTTTAAACAATGCAGAAAATAAAATAACGAGTACATATTTACTTCCCTATCTGGCTCATGCCAATATGGAACCAATGAATTGCACAGTCCAGCTTGAAAGTGATAGAGTTACTATATGGGTTCCTACACAGGCCCAAACTAGTGTGCTTGAAGTTGCAAAAAAATTAACAGGACTTCCCGAAAGTAAAATAAATATACACACTACATACTTAGGAACGGGATTGGGGAGGAGAGCTGAGGTCGACTATGTTATCCAAGCCATAGAGATTGCTTTAAAGATAAAGAGACCTGTAAAATTAATATGGTTGAGGGAAGATGATTTTAAACATGATTTTTATAGACCTGCAAACTATTCAAGAATCTCTGGATGTGTTGATAAGAATGGGAAAATATTAGCATGGGATCATAAGATAGCTATACCTTCAATTTGGGAGCGTGTGAATCCAAGGTCTATGCGCAATGGTATAGATAGTGCAGCTGTTGAAGGATTAGAAAATTTGCCTTATGATGTTTCTAATTTAAATGTTGAATTCGTTAAAGTTGATTTACCAGTACCAGTTGGCTTTTGGAGATCTGTTGGAAGCTCTCATAATGCTTTTACTGTGGAATCTTTTATAGATGAGTTAGCTTTATTAGCGCAGAAAGATCCATTGGAATTTAGGATAGCACATCTTGCAAACAACAGAAGAGCTTCACGTCTTTTAGGAGTTGTTGCTGAAAAAATAGGTTGGAATAATAAAGATATTGGTTATGGCTATGGTGTTGCACAACATTATTCATTTGGTACGTACGTAGCAGAGGCTGCAAAGGTATGGATAGATGATAGTAGAGGAGAAATTGAAGTAAAGAAAATTGTGGCAGCAGTTGATTGTGGGAGCATTATAAATCCTGCAATAATTAAGGCTCAAGTTGAAGGTGCTATTATTATGGGACTAAGCACAACTTTTAAAGAGAAAATGCTCTTTGATAATGGTGGAGCTAATGTAGTTAATTTCTACGATTATGATATTTTAAGGGCCAACGAAATTCCTGAAATTGAAGTACATATTATAGAATCTGGGGCCCCTTTAGGCGGTATTGGTGAGCCTGCTGTCCCACCTGTGGCTCCTGCTGTAGCTAATGCAATTTGCAATGCCACAGGAGTACGTTTAAGAAATCTTCCTATAACATCAGATTATTATAAAAAAGAGAAAAGAAAGAGCGAATTTCTTTATGGACATATTTAAAGAAATTGAGGAGTTAAAAAAAAGTAATAGGAAAGCTGCCTTAGCCATTGTTATAAAAACCCGGGGTTCTACCCCGGGTAAGATTTCTTCAAAGATGTTGGTATACAGTGATGGTAAGATATCAGGGACAATAGGAGGTGGAAGGGTAGAGAGAGATATTATTGTTAAAGCTCAAAAGATTATAAATGATGCTGGAGAGCCCCAGGTTTTCGAATACACTTTAGATGAGAGCTATAATTATATGTGTGGTGGCTTTATGGCGATTTATGTAGAACCACTAAAAACAATGAAAAGAGTTATCATTTTTGGAGCTGGGCATGTGGGAAGGGCCCTAACAAAATTGTTAAAATTGATGGAATATTATGTTATTATTGTTGATGATAGAGAAGAATTTGGAAATAGGGAGAATTTTCCAGATGCTGATGAGATTATAATAGATGAATTTTTAAAGTCTATCGATAAGTTAAATTTAGATGAAAATTCCTTTGTTGTTGTTGTCACACGTGATCATGAATGGGATTTGGAAATAACAAAAGAAGTTATTAAGTATCCAGTAAAATATATAGGAGTTATTGGCAGTAAAAAGAAAGCAGAGCATATCTTATATGAATTAAAAAATTCTGGGAATTGTCAAGAAGACTTACAAAAAATATATAGTCCTATAGGAATTCCTATTAAGAGCATTACACCTGCAGAAATTGGTATTAGTATTGCTGCACAGATTATAGATATCAACAATAGGTTGAATTAGAAATTATAGTCATTTCTGTTCACTATTCCTTTTACTTTTTTATCAGATAGAAAGCTTATAATATTAGAACATGCTGAATTAATAGCTTCCTCAATAATGCCAGGGACAATAGCTGAGTTATGTGGACTTCCTAGAAAATTAGGTAAATCAAAAAAAGGAAAGTTAGTTTTAAAAAAACCATGAGAAAATGGCTCAATCCACCATGCATCTAAACCAGCTTTGAAATCAGGATTCTGTTGTAAAAAAACAAATAAGTCTTCCTCTACAATAATATCGCCCCGCGCTATATTAATCAATATAGCATCTTTTTTCATCAGGTTTAACTTGTCTTTATTTATTAGATTATGTGTATATTTATTGAGTGGAAGTGTTATAATGAGTATATCTACTTGTTGCAATAAATAATCTAAATCCTTTAAAGTCCCAATGTAATTAACAAAATAATCTGTGGATCCAGAAGTGTTAATTGCAAATATTTTCATATTAAAGGGTTGAAATAAAGCAGCTAGTGCCTTACCAATTCCGCCGAATCCTAATATACCACAATTTAAGTTTTCGACTAATTTGTTTTGTGCAGATTGATTAAATATGCCCTTTTTCAATTCTTTATGCCTCGGTAATAAGGATTTAGAGAGAGATAAAATTAGCCCTAAGGCATGTTCTGCCATAGGTTTTGCGTAGGCCCCAACATTACTTGCTATAGTAATGTTATCACTAATGAATTTAAAGGGTACATGGTTAGCTCCGGCACTTAATAATTGAATAAATTTACAATTTTTAAGATATATATAATCAGTTTCAATTAACTCTTTAGATATATTCCAGGCAAAAATAATATGGCTTTTTGAAAAAGTAGATTTTCTATTTTCAAAAGTTTCTTCATCTAAATATTGGATATTAACATAATTATTTAATCTATTCTCTATAATATGTTTATACGATTCCTTTGCTTTGAAGGTAACAAGTAGATTCATAAAATTAAGAATAAAATATTTAAACTTTTTAGACAATAGGAAATTAGCCTTGAAATTTACATAAAATAAGTTTATGAATAACTTAATAAATAAAGAAATAATATGAGGGTTTAATAATATGAGAAAAATAGCATTAATAGTTACTAGTTCCATTATCGTGATTTTGTTAGGAATCTTTATAACTGTAGCTTTTTTCCCTAACATATACATAAATACAGGGAAAATTAATAATTTTCAGGAGAAAATTAATTCTAAATATGAAGGGTTGGAGGTAAATTTAAATGCAAATACCTTTAAAGCATCATATGATTCAGGACTCTTTAACAAAACCCATTATACATTAAAACTGGAGGATGCTTCAATTAAAGTAAGTTTAGATTTATTAAAGAAGCATTTGCCAGAATTGGAAGAATACTCAGATGTTGAAGAAAAAACAGACATATTGTTATCTGTCAATAAATTGAAACTTATATACGGTCCCTTTGACAAATACCTAGCAGTTAAAGATTTAAAAGGCATAAAAATTCTAACGTATACAAACAATATAGAAACGGATGCTGGTATTAATGGAGATATAGAAAAAATAAAAACAAATAAAATTGATTTAAGCTCTCTTTTAGAGAATGATTATAGCAATTTTAAAGATGCCTATACGGACATACTTATTAATAACCCAGACTATGAACTTTCTATTGGCAATGTAAATATACAGCTGAAAAATAATGATGAAATAAATAAGTTAGTTTTAGCGAAATTGAAATTTGATCAAGAAACATCAACAGATATTGCAAGACTTATGAATAATAAATCAGATAAAGATGTTGAGGAGATTTTAAAATCAGGAAAGGAAAAACAAATATCTAAGATATCTTTAAATGGAGCTAAGCTAAGCACTTTATCGGATAACAGTAGTTATAATTATGCGCTAGATAGTATGACTTTTACATCTAGCTTTGAACCACAAACATCTGAATTTATGGCCTATAGAGTAGGCTTAAAACTAGGTGGACTACAATTATCAGCTGAGGGAGATGAGAAAACAGTTAAAACATATAAGACCTTGGATGGTTTAGTTAAATTTAATGGCAGCTTTGCTATAGAAAATATAACACCGAAGCTTGCTAAAAATTATATGAACCTTATCAAGTATTCCAGAGGTGGAGCAATTTCTGGTGCTGGGAATTTCCAAGAATTAGCTGGACATTTATCAGCACTTATGGCTTCAATTAAAGAAGCGAAACCAAAAATCTTATTAGACGTTAATCCCCTAAAGCATAGATTGTTAGAAACATATGTAGATGGAGACCTAGCCTTTACTGAGAATTCAAATATTCCTTTAGGAATAATAAATATTAAATCTACAAGCTTGGAGGAGCTTGAAAATAAATTAGCTGAAAATGATATCCTCAATGAAAATAGCATGAACACTCTTAAAACCATTAAGAGTTATCTGA
>DHGE01000038.1 GCA_002402635.1 Deferribacterales bacterium UBA4806 | reverse complement strand
CAAGGATTTTTTCGTGCGAGCCTGCAACTACATTCATATAAAGCAATATCAAGGGGAACATTTAATATAAGGTCTCGTGCAAATGGATAAGGAATAACTTTTTCAAGATTTTTAAAAGATATGCTTTCTTCAAGCATAATAATTTTTTTAGCATGGTCAGTTGTAATTATTTTTCCATGGTAGCTGTCAGACCATTTCGTTTTTTTACCTATTTTTTTACTCTTTAAAAGGTAATTAATGGCAAAATTAATATATTCTTTAGTCCACCTTCCATATATGTATCCATGTATAGAGTTTAAGTTAAATAACTTATTAGATCTTAAAGTCTTTACAACCTCTTTAGTAGACGGAAGAATAATGTGGCCACGTTCACCAAACAGCCATAAAAAGAATAACACAATAAATAGTATGAATAATAATATTATTATAACTGTTACCATATCACTATAATTATATAATTTTTAACTTTTTAAAATCTATTATTTTTTCTTCAGAGTAGCCAAGGGATTTTAAGATATCTTCAGTGTGTTCACCAAGTAAAGGTGGTGGTGTTTTAATCTTTGAAGGCGTTTTAGATAATTTAATAGGCAGTGCTACTTGCTTAATTTTTCCTTCAACAGGGTGCTCAATTTCACAAAACATATCTCTTTCATTAAAAACTTTCTCATCAAAAACTTCTTCAATAGTGTTAACAGGTGTTACACACGTATTTATTCCATCAAAAATTTCAATCCACTCGTCTCTATTCTTTTCTTTAAATATCTTTTCTAACTCCTTTTTTAATCTTTCTTTTTCTTCTTTATTCTTTTTCAGACCATGTTGTTCCATTAAATCATCCCGTTTAATTCCCTTACAGAAGGCTTCCCAGAATTTGTATTCAATGTTACCTATTGAAATATACTTACCATCTTTAGTTTTATATACATTGTAATAGGGAGCTTCTCCTCTTATTTCCATTTTCTCATTTATATCTTTTGATAGATGATATCCAATGTTTAAAATATTATATGATAACATACAGTCAGTCATAGAAATGTCTATAAATTGACCTTCTCCTGTTTTAGTGCGTGCAATTAGTGCGGCTAAAATAGAGAGCGCCGCATAAACTCCAATTGTCATATCTGCAACTGGAATTCCTGGTATAACTGGCTCGTTTAAACCAGTTTTCCCAAGTATACCTGCAATGCTTATATAATTTATATCATGCCCAGGTTTCTGGCTATATACTCCATATTGACCATAACCTGTGGCAGCACAATATATTATTTCTGGGTTTATCTTTTTTACAACTTCATAATCAAGTCCTAATTTTTTCATAACTCCTGGTCTAAAGCTTTCAAACAACACATCATAATCTTTTACTAAATTCAAAAAAATTTCCTTACCCTTCTCTTCTTTTAAATTTAAAGTCATACTTTTTTTATTTCTATTTAGAAGCAAAAAAAGAACATTCTCTTTTTTATAGGCAGGTGGTAGTTCTCTCATATAATCTCCATGCTCTGGTTCTTCAATTTTTAGTATATTTGCTCCCATATCTCCTAAGATCATAGTGCAGTATTCAAAAGGCAAAAGCCTACTCAAATCTAATACTTTTAATCCTTCTAATGCTTCCATTTATTCACCTTTTATTTAATTCTGGTTTAAAAATAATTTACTAAATTTTAATAAATTCTTCTGTTGATCAATATTTAGCACAATATCAACTATTTTTTTACATTTATTTTCACCTAAAAAAGGTACAACAAGCTCTTCAAATTTTTCTATTAACATTTCATCACTTGCAGGATTTTCAAAATCACCTTTTGGGTATTCAACATATTCTTCAAATCTATCTAAAGCTCCCTCAATTACAACTTTAGCTGGCCACCTCTGAGGATATAATCTATTAATATCCTCTGAGGTGTTTAATTCTACTCTATCAATCAGATTTTTTATTCTTTCATCAAAAATTAATTGTTTATCGAAATGTGATAATTGTGGCTTACCAAATATTAAAGAAATGGCAACACAATAGGGTAAACTAAATTTTGCTTCATAGGGGCTTTTGGGATTAAAATGGTTAGTTATTTCTAAAGCTGCTGTATATGTGTACACTTTTATTTTTTTTACTTCACTATATTTTATTTTATATTTATCTTTTAAACTTAAAACAGCATCAATTGCCGGATGAGTATGTCTGCATGATGGATATAGCTTAAAACAGTTTTCCATTATTTTATAATTGTGGCCCAAATTTAATGTTATTTTATTAACATTAGCATCCTTTGCCATTGCATTAAAAAAACCTTTTTTTCCTTCTAAAATATATTTTGGACCTGTAAATCCATCTTTTGCTAAGAGTGCTACTGTTACACCATTTTTTGCAGCGTTTGCAGGATGTAAATGCTTTGTCATGGCACCGTCTCTTAAAAATTCCCATAAACCAGCTGCTATTGAACCAGCATTGCCTAATGCATAAACTAATTCATCGCGATTTAAGCCAAGCAATTTACCTGCAGCAGCTGCTGCACCAAAAGTTCCACAGGTAGCAGTGTTATGCCAGTAATAATAATGTGATGGATTGACTGCTTCGCCTATTCTGATTGCAACTTCATAACCAACTACCACAGCCTCAATTAATTCTTTACCACCAAGATTTAATTTTTCAGTTAGAGCTAACGCCGCAGGAATAATAGGTGCAGCAGCATGAACTGTTGATGCTTTATGTATATCATCAAGTTCCAATATATGACAGCACCCACCATTAGCAAAAGCTGCATTTATTACAGAAGTTTTCTTTCCATTTCCAATTATTGATGACTCAGCTTTTCCTCCTAAATCCTCAATAAATTTCAAAAATATCTTTCCTGCTTTAGTTTTTGAACCTGCAATAGTAGAGCCCAGAAAATCAAGGATACTTAATTTTGTAATATCTTTTATTTCTTCTGTGAGGTTCTCATATTTTGTTTCTATAATGAAAGTGCCCAAAATTTCTGTTAAGCTTTTTCCAGTCATCACTAATTTCCTAAAAGTCTTTTCAATATTATAATTATATCATCAAACTTATTTGCAACTTCAGCACCAGATTCTCTTAAAATATTAATTTTTGAAGAAGGCTTCCCTATGCCTTTTGATATCATTGCACCAGCATGACCAAAAACAGTATCTTCTGGTAGGTTTTCTGTAAATTTACCAGCAATGAAACATATAAGAGGTTTTGTAAATTTTTTTTCATATAGAAATTGAGCAACTTCTTCTTCAAAGTTTGTACCAGGCTCAGAAAACATAACAACTGCCTTTGTTTCAATATCTTCTTCGAAGAGTTTTAGTAAGTCTAAAGGTTTTAAACCAATAAAGGGATCCCCGCCAATACTAACTGCTGTGCTTATACCAAAACCTGCCTTTTTTACCATAAAAGAAATTTCAGCAGTCATTCCACCACTTCTTGAAATTACGCCAACAGGGCCTTTAACAAAACATCTTTCAACTTTGTCCCCACCAATAGCCCCTATTTTCATCTTATACTTTGGGCTTATTATACCAACAGAGTTAGGCCCCACAATTTTCACACTATTTTTTCTTGCCAATATTAAGAATTTTATAGCATCTTTTTGAGGGACATTTTCTGTTGCAATAAAAATTAATTTTATTTTATTATAAATAGCCTCCAAAACAGCATCATAAACAAAAGCAGGTGGAACATAAATAGCAGAAGTATTTATTGATGGATTATCATTTAATGCGCATTGCAGTGAATCATAAACTAATACTCCTTCTACTAGCTCTCCTCCTTTGCCAGGAGTCACTCCCGCAAGTATTGGAGTTCCATAACACAGTGTGTGCCTAGTAACCATAGAAGCTTCTCGGCCAGTTATTCCCTGAATTACAATCTTTGTATCTTTATTCAGTAGTATTGCCATACTTGTAAAACCTCTTCATCTTTTCTACCATTTTTTCTGCTGCTTCAGTCAACGTTATTTCATCGCTATAGTATTCTATATTATATTTATCAAAAATAATTTTCGCTCTTTCCTCATTTACTCCTGCCTCTCTTACAATTATAGGAAAATTATCAGGATTAATACCTAATTCTTCAATAGCTCTAACCACACCTTCAGCTACTAAATCAACTTGTGTATTGTTTGTTATATTTTGAGCAACAAATAAACCCTTTACTCCAGGTTTTGATAAAATCACCTTGCAAAGTCCATAAACCTTTTCTGCCGTGGGATTGCCTCCAAATTCTGAATAATTAGCAGGTTTGCCTCCTGCTGCAAGAAGCTCATCAAATAAGAGTAAACTTGCACCACCGCCACCGCACATAAAACCAATATCACCACTTGGCATTTCAGTATATCTTGCTGTACCTCTGTATGGATCTGCCTCATTTACTTCAATTGCTTTCCTTTCCCTTTCTGTTAAAGGTTTCCAGTATCTTTCTGTGCCAATTTGGTCCATATTTAATATCTTTTTCTGCCTAAATGAAGCTGCATCATCAACGCCCATAAGGGTTCCAATAATTTTTAATTCATTATCTGTAGTTATTGCTAATGGATTTATTTCTAACAAATATGCATCATATTTGACAAAAAAATCATAGAACTTACTTGTTAATTCTCCCAAGGTTGTTAGTAATTTTCCTGTAACACCAGTTTTTATCCACGCTGTTCTGCATTCAAAGGGATTTAGCCCTAAAATAGTATCAATAGGATATTCATAAATATCACCTATTTCCTCTATATTAATACCACCTTTAGAACTTACCATTAATATTGGTGCTTCTCTTATTCTATCATAGGTAAATGAAAGATATAATTCCTTTGATATATCCACTTTTTTTTCCATGAGTATTTTTTTTACAGGATAATTTCTTATATCCATTGTAAACAAATTTTCAGCATTCTTTATTGCCTCCTTGAGATTATTAGCAAAGAGAACACCTCCAGCTTTTCCTTTTTTGCCAAGAGGCACCAAGGCTTTTAAAACAATAGGAAAATCCAAATTATTGACATATTCCTTAACTTGATTAATAGATTTTGCCACGTAAAAATCATTTACTGGGAAGCCATCTTCTTTTAAAAATTGTTTAATTTTATCTTCTGTAAATCTAGCCAAGATATCCTCTTATTTAAAATTTTTTGTTAACTCAAGTAATAGTTGAGCCTTTTTATACACAGGATAGTCAATAAAGTGATTGTTCAATTTAATTGAAGCTATTCCTTGTTTTTCAGATGTATTAAAAGCATCTACGATTTTTCTTGCATTTTCAATTTCATCTTCTGTTGGTGTGAAAGTTTCATTGATTATTGAAATTTGTTTAGGGTGAATTGCAAGTTTTCCAAACATTCCCAGATTTTTAATATGCTCTGTTTCACTTTTTAAATTTGCTTCATCTTTTAAATCAGGAAAAACTGTATCAACAGGGGGCAACAAGCCCAATACCTTTGAGATTATTACCATATAGCTTCTGGGGTACAACAATTCAAGGCCACTTTTAGTATATTTAGCACCTATATCTAAGGTATAATCAATGGCACCAAAGGCAAATCGTGAGATATTTTTTGAAGCTTTGCCAATTTCTTTTAAATTTAATAAACCTGCTGCACTTTCTATTAATGGTATAATATCAAGATTTTTTTTATTTATTAAAATTACTTTTAAAATCTCATCAGCATCTTCACATTTAGGTAAAACTATCCCATCAATATTAGCTTCACTTATTGAAACTGAATCTTCACTAAAAAATGAACTTTTAGTACTATTTATTCTTATATATAACGGTTTGTTTCTTGACTTAAAACTTGACCTTACTGCAATTGCTCTTGCATTATCTTTTGCATTTAATGCAACTGCATCCTCAAGATCAATTATTACAGCATCTGCAGATGAATTTAATGCTTTCATTATTAATTTTTCATTATTTCCTGGTACAAATAAAAAGCTTCTTAATAGGTTCATCATCAAATATTAACCTAGTAATACATTTATAGCTATTTCAAATAGCTATCAAACCAGTCTAAAATAGTATTATACCATAACTTTGAATTTTGATGTTTTAATACCCAGTGGCCTTCATCGGGGAAAAACAAAAACTTTGAGGGGATTTCTTTTTGTTGAAGCGCAGTAAAAAGCTGCAATCCTTCTGATAAGTCAACTCTATAATCAAAGCCACCGTGAATAACAAGGCATGGTGTTGCAAAGTTATCTACATAATTATGTGGAGACCATTTTTCATAGATGTCTCTTTTTTCCCAATAAGGCCCACCAAAATCCCAAAAAGGAAACCACAATTCTTCAGTTGATCCCATAAAACTTACTATATTAAAAACTCCATCATGACTAACAAGAGCTTTAAATCTATAAGTATGGCCTTCTATCCAATTAATCATATATCCACCAAAGGATGCTCCTGCCGCACCCATTTTATTGCTATCAACATATGTTAATGAACTTGCGAAATCTACTCCTTTCATGAGCTCTTCATATACCCTACCACCCCAATTTCCACTTACATCATTTATAAAACTTTGACCGAATCCAACAGAGCCAGTAGGGTTTGGCATCATTACAACGTATCCTCTACTAGCAAATAACTGAGCATTCCATCTGTAGCTCCAACTGTCGCTCCATACAGATTGAGGACCTCCATGTATTAGATATAGAAAGGGATACTTTGTTCCATTATTAAAATATGGCGGCTTCACAATAAAAGCCTGTATTGGCCTATCTACTCCCTCGTATTGTATATTTTCAACATCTCCGAGATCTAGCTCATTTAGCAATGCATCATTATATGTTGTTAGTTTTTTAATATTTTCTCCATTATAAACATAAATGTCTGCTGGCCTTGTTAAACTTGATGCAGCAAAATAAATATTATTCTTTTCTGAAACAGAAATATTATATATTGAGTGACTATCAATTATTTTTTTTCGATTAATTTTTCCATTTTTTACAAAATCAGAAATATTGATTCTGTATAATGGTGTATAACCCTTTTCATCAACTGTAAAATATATGTATTTACTATCTTTAGACCATACAACTTCTTCCACCCAGTTATCAAAATTAGCTGTTAAATCAT
Organism: Deferribacterales bacterium UBA4806; assembly: GCA_002402635.1. Taxonomy (GTDB): domain Bacteria; phylum Chrysiogenota; class Deferribacteres; order Deferribacterales; family UBA228; genus UBA228. The sequence continues at coordinate 4,098 of DHGE01000038.1, read as the reverse complement.
GTAATTTATTATTAAATTTATCATATAAAATTAGTCTAAACCTATCTGATTCAAAATTTGGTGTGAATTGACTTCTATAGGCCAGATATTTACCATCTGGTGAGTACCTGGGATAACCATCATAACCTTTATTATTTAAAGTTAGAGTAAATTGCGCCTGAGAATTAGCACGCGTTAAAACAACATCTTTATTAGTGCTAGTACTCAGGTTTTTATCTCTATTCACAACAAATGCGATTTCTTTACCATCTGACGTTATATCAAAATCTCTCTCACCTCCCAAAGAAAATGGTGGAACTTCTAAATCAGTTGGTGATAAATCATAATAATTATTAGTGCCTATATTATAATAAAATAAATGTGTGTATTTCCCATTATACCACTTATCCCAATGCCTGTATAATAGTTTGTCTACAATCTGTGCTTTAACTCTTGATTTTTCTTCTTCCCTAAATTTATTTTGAGAGCATTCAATATCCCCCTTGCAATCTACAAAAATTGTTGAAGTCAATAGTATAGACTTACCATCCTTCGATAAATAAAAGCTTTCTACCCCCAATGGAAAATCTGTCACTCTCTCCCTGTTCATTGAGATTATATTAATCCTGAAAATCTGTGTTTTATTATCATATTCAGTTAGATAATACACATAATTGTCATCATCAGACCACTGTGGGGATGATTCAGATTTATAAGTTTCTGTTAATCTTGTAACATTGCCATTATTCAAGGATAATAAATATAAATCGCTATTTGATCTATTTTCATCAAACAACACTTCACTTAAACTGTAAACAATATATTTTTCATTGTGAGACAATGAAAAATCTCCTAGTCTTTTCATTTTGCTTAAATCTTCAAAATCTATAGGTTTAGAGAACAACAAACATGGAAAAAGAATAAAAATCACAATACAATGAATTTTTTTTAACATATTAGGCTCCTTTTTAATATCTGCCATTTTAATATTTAACATTTTAATAATCAATACACCGTTTTAATTTTTTATATATTTAAAATATGTTTTCTTTGTAAAAGGTCTTGATTCTTTAGATTAAATAAAAATCGATATGAAAAGGAATTTTACTTTAAAAATTTCTTTCTTTTTTCTTCAGGCCAATTAGTACATATTGCACTTTTACCCCTTTTTACTAATTCAGTACACATGTGACAACTTGGCCTACAGATATTTATTTCTTCTTTAATGATACCATAGGCTTTTTTTGGCCATAATGGATCAGCAAAAAGTACTCTAGCCAATCCAACTAAATCAGCCTTTCCTTCAGCTATGATGGTATCTGCAAATTCTGGATATTGGATTCTGCCTGCTGTAATTAATGGTATGTCATTCAGTATTCTTTTAATCATTTCAGCGTATTCCACCATAAAGCCTATATTTTTATCTTTCTCTTTTATTTCTGGCAGTGCAAATGATTCATGAATTCCTGCAGTAACTGATAGATAATCTATTCCTGAATCCTTTAATTTTTCAGCAAATTTTATAGATTCATTCATTGTAATGCCCCCTTGAAGCCATTCGTCTGCTAAAAATCTATAACCTAATAGATAATCCTTTCCAATAACTTCTCTAACAGCTTTTACAACTTCGATTCCAAAGCGCATTCTGTTTTCAAGGGAGCCTCCATATTCGTCGGTTCTTTTATTTGAAAGGGGTGATAAAAATTGAGCCAGTAGGTAACCTGTCCCGCCATGTAATTCCACTCCATCAAAGCCAGCAAGTTTTACTCTCTTCGCAGCTGATGCAAATGATCGTACAATTTCCTTTATTTGTGGGACAGTAAGTTCTATTGTAGTTGTTCCCCATACGTTGATTTTTGATGGGGCAAATTTTTCTGGTAAATATGTATATTTTCCAGCATGATTTAACTGTAATATTGCAAAGGTTCCACAACTTTTGATAGTATCTGCTAATTTTTTAAGTCCTGCTAAATACACATCATTGTCAATTCTAATCATAAAAGGTCCACCGGAACCTTTTTTATCTACCGCTGCATTTTCAACAATACACAGAGCTATGCCAGACTCCCCTATTTCTTTATAATATTCAAGTAAAAGTTCACTAACACTTCCATCAAGATTAACATAACCTGTGTAAAAAGGTGTCATAACGATGCGATTTTTTAGTTCTAATTTTTTTAATTTAAAAGGTGATAATAAATTTTCATACATAATATCATATTATACAACAATTTTACCTGTTAATTCACTAATATTTTTTATTTTTTTATCATTTAAATAATCTTTTAAGTCATTAATAATATTTAATGCATTATCAGGATTGATAAAATTAGCAGTACCAATTTGAACAACCTTTGAACCCACTAAAAAGAATTCTAAAACGTCCATATAATTCATTATACCACCAAGTCCTATTATGGGAATATTAATGCTTTTATAAATTTCATAAACCATTCTAACAGCAATTGGTTTGATAGCAGGCCCACTCAGTCCACCTGTTACATTAGCTATTCGTGGTTTAAAAGTATTAATATCAATAGACATTGCTAAAATAGTGTTAATAGCACTTATGCAATCAGCGCCTGAATTTTCTGCAGCTTTTGCAAAGGTGGCGATATTGCCTACATTAGGTGATAATTTTACTATTAGTGGCTTATATTTGATTATTTTTTTTACTGAATTAGTCACATTTTCTAATTGTTTTAGATTAGTTCCAAAAGAGATGCCGCCCTCCTTTATATTAGGGCATGACACATTCATCTCTAACATATCAATGTCTGAAGCGTCAAGCAATCTTGCAACTTCCACATATTCTTCAATGCTTTTGCCCCAAAAATTTGCTATAATCACTGTATCAAATTTTTTTAAATCTGGTAAAATGTTATTAATAAAATCATTTACACCAACATTTTCTAATCCTATTGCATTAATTAACCCTGCAGAAGTTTCAACAATTCGTGGCATAGGATTCCCCTTACATGGTTGCAAAGACAATCCTTTTACAGAAATCCCACCCACTCTATTTAAATCTATATAATCTCTTAATTCAAGACCATACCCACATGTTCCACTAGCAAGAATTAATGGATTTTTAAAAGGAATACCACAAAGACATACTTCTAATTGTTTAAGTTCTGCCATACCACCTTTCTACCATTAAATATCGGTCCATCTTTGCAGCATTTTTTATTTTTCATTGTTTCTTCACGAAGGTTTACAATGCAGCCCATACATAATCCAATACCACAGGCCATCCGTTCTTCCATTGAAACTTCAATTTCACAGGTTTCGTTCAATTTATAAATACTATGCATCATCATGGGATTTGGGCCACATACAAAGGCAATTTCATATTCCCTATTTATATAATCGGTAATTAAACCTTTTTTACCCTTTGAACCATCTTCAGTTGTTATAAAAATATTATCTACTTCTTTAAATTTATCCAATAAGACAATATCATTTTTAGATTTTCCACCATAATACAAGTCTATAAAGTTGTTTTTTTTGGTTAGTCTTTTTACTAACAACGGGAAAGGGGCAATTCCTATTCCTCCAGCAATTATAGCTATCCTTTTATTGTTAAGTGAACAATTAAAATAATTACCAAGTAGCCCACTTGTCTCTATTATATCATTCTCCCTAAGATATGTTAAACCTAAGGTCCCTTTACCTATAACTTTATAGGTTATAACTATATTGTCTTCTTCTATATCGCTTACTGCAAAGGATCTTCTTAGTAATGGATCATATACTAAATTATTTTTGTTGGTTTTTAACATGATAAAGTTACCAGGTTTTGCTTTCAGTGTCTCACTAGAGGCAGAAATTGACATAGTAAAATAATTGTCATTTATTTTTTTATTATAAATAATTTTAGATTTAGCCATTAATTATTATCTTTGTAATATTCTTGCAAACTTTTTACTTTTATCCCACCTGATTTATGAGCTTCTATACCTGCAACCGATGCATATGCTGCTTCAATTGTTGTTACGTAAGGAATATTATATCTTATAATGCAGCTTCTAATGGAATCGGCATCAAGTCTTGATTTTTTTCCTTCTGGAACATTTATCACAAAATGAATCTCTCCATTTTTTATTAAATCAACAATGT
>DHGE01000129.1 GCA_002402635.1 Deferribacterales bacterium UBA4806 | reverse complement strand
GTCCATTTCTATTTTGCAATAAATATATTAATAAAAGCTGTAAAGCCATTCTAACAAGATTATCTACTTCTAAAAGGCCAGAAATAGAAAAAAATATGTTTCGATAGCTGATATGAATAAAACTAACTAATCAGTTAATCTTAATAAAGATAAATTAAATATAAAAATTTTGGGTTCAAAGACAAATTTTACAACATTATAATTGCTTGATATTATTGACGTGTTGATAGATCGGAGGGGCTAACAAATAGCTAACAAAAGTTAGTTGTTTTTCATCATTTTTTGCTGTTTATTACACTTATGGATTTTAAGAGATTTTAACGAAAGCCTTTAAAAACAATGCCCGGGGCCGGAATCGAACCGGCACGGGTGAAACACCCACAGGATTTTAAGTCCTGTGCGTCTACCTAATTCCGCCACCCGGGCAAGTGTTGCAAATACAGTATATATATGCTCTACATAGCTTTTTTGTATAAACATGCAAATTATGAAAATGGGCAAAAATGATAAAAAATAGGACAATTTAGCTAGCAATTTGTTAGCAATTTGGATTAATTTACCACTTGTTTTCATGATTTGTGTAATTAGCATATTTAAGTAATTTTGTAAACAGATTTTATGTAGATTTAAAATTATTAATGACTGCTCAGTTGAGTTCTGATATAAAATGAGCATAAACCATAGTAGATTGTATTGAACGATGTTTTAATAAATTTTGTACTATCTTAATATAGCCACAGTTATTTAGGTGAATAATTTGGTTTCAATGTTATGTCTTAAAGATGCCCAGGCAGCTAAATAAAGTGGGTTTAATCTAAAAACTGTGTATGGTTAGATTATTGATGAATTTAAAAATAAGCCTCATATATTTGAGGTGAATCCTTTAAATATAGAAATTGAAGAACTTTGTCAATTTATTGGTATGGCCTACCAGTGAACTTAGCAAGTAAAAAAAGTGGGGTGAAAATTATTTCTTATGATAGAATTGTTTTTTTCAAGTTGACAATAAAAACAAAAAAAACCATAATTTCTATCTGTGATAAAAGTGCATTTATTATTCTTTAAACAATCTTGATAGCAATTATCAAACTTATAGGAAAGTTCTAAAACTTGTTAGGACTAAAACACAAGTTATTTATTTAATCTAAAGTCATTGTATAAAATAGGTAAATTATGTCATTTATTTACTTTTTACTAATTATGCAGAAGAGTTAAAAATATCCCGGCTCTTCGAAGGAGAAACCAATTCTTTGAGATATTTGAAAAGGCAATAACCCTAATTTGGTAAAAATATAAATAAACTTAAAGATTTCGATTATGATACTGGGCGTAACAAAATGGGCAATTACAGATTTTTCTACTAAAAGAATAGTTTCTATGCTTACTATTTATCAATAGAAAAGATGCTTATTAAAAACAAAGTGTCAAAGTGTGATATCTCCATTTTTACAAGATATCAATTTTAACCTATTTTAGTGAATAAAACAAAAAAGATTTGGTATTCAATGATTTCTCTACCGTTAAGATTAATAATTGACTTTAAAAGCAACACTATATCACTATATGTATTTCTTACTTTACCTATGAGGAATTGACCTGTCATTTACTGTTTTGAGTGGCAGGAATTTATTGTCCTTGTTTTCTAGAAATAGTGGTGCAAGTGAATGATATAAATTCCACCTATAAATAAAATGTTTATGTAATAAATATAAAATCATAATAAAATTTGTTTTTTTTACAAAACTATATACCTTTTTGATTCTCCTGTATTATGTAGATAAAATATAATTAATTTATGTAGATTATTCTTTATAACAATTTGGCTGTGTTTCTTTAATAATACTTGTTGAGAAGAGTTAGTGTTATTTAGATAATAAAAAAAAAGAAATTTAATAGGAAAAAACATTTAAGATATAGAGTACAGTGCCGATGGCTTTAATAAGAAAAATAAAGGAGGTGAATATTATGGCAGTTAGCCCTGTAAGTAACAGTGTAATTCCAAGTACAACAGTAACAAATAAAAGTGGTAGTATTCCACAAGGAGTAGCTTCAACAAAAACTAATAACACAACTAAACCTAATCCTCCAGCTATAGTCAATTCATCTTACAATTCTGCAAATACAAACGCACAGAAAACTAGTACAAGTGCAACAAGTAAACCAACTTACCCTTCAACAAACGATACTCTAGCTATTTCTAATAAAGCCAATGAAGCGTATAATGCTGCAGCTAACAACAAAGAAGTTAACAAAAAAGATGATACCGATAATGGAAAAGTTACAAAGAATGAAAGTGATAAAAAAGGGCCATTAGAGATTATTAGGGACAGGATTGAATCATTATTTTCATAGTAAATCAATATAGTTATCTTGCTTTGATTAAACACGTTTAAAAAGGCAAGTTTAATTTTAAAGGTCATATTATTTAAAAGGTGCTGCTGTGTAGCTTTAAATACAAATCCTGACAGGAACTGTTACTGAGTTTATGATAAAACCATATAGGCTGCATGTGAAATATATATATTTGTAAGCAAAACATAGGCAGATAATGTCAAACTAACTCATTGTTAAATTTGTTTTAGTAATTATTGATATTTATATAGAAAAATAAAAAATATTAGAAGAGCATAAAGCATAGCCTAATCTTTAGTTTATAGAGTTTCATAATTTTTTATTAAAAGGCAATTTCATTTTCTGATGTTTTGCACAATGAATGGACAAATGCAAGCAAAATGCTATCAATGAACATTATTTATTCTATTATTAAAGGTTGTTTTTATAATTAATAGGGTTTTTATATAAGCTTCTTAATATGTTTTCGCTTAACATCTTATATAATACACAAGATTCTTTGTCTGAATTTATCAAAAATTATGGGACAGAACATCTTTGTTGAAGCTAAAAGTAGAAAGTTTAATTTGCAAACCTTAGTTATGCTTATTTTGAAACTTTGGTGCCTGTTTTAGGTGCTAATATATTTTAAATGGCAGGTATCATTATTTTTTATTAGTTTGATTTCTTAAAAGGTTTAAAATATAAACATTAGGAGTTGTATATTTGGCTGCAAAGCTAAAACCAACAGATTAAAATCCAAAACTAACTTATATCCTATAGATTTTTATCTATATTATCAATTGTAAAATGTAAATAAAAATTATAATCATATAAATAAAAAATCTATAGAATAAAAAACAGTTCACCTTTTTACTTGGCCTTTGACAATGGATTAAAAAATTAGCTGTCATTGTTTATTTAAATTGAATATCATTGATGTACAATTGCTTATTGATTATTTGCTATATATGTTTTGTAGATAGAAGTTTCTGCAGTATTATTTCAACTGCCTTTGAATTGTTTAAAGTATAAAAATGTAATCTTTTAAATCCCTTTTCTATAAGATCAATACATTGATTGTATGTGTATTCTGTACCTACATTAAAGACATAATCATCACTTTTATTTTGTAGCTTTTCAATTAGTTTTTCAGGAATAGTTGCACCACAAATATTTGTAAATTTCAATATTTGGTTGAAACTTGTAATTGGCATTATACCACTTATTACAGGCACTTTAATTCCTTTTTTAGTAATTAAATTCATGAAATTGTAAAAATGTGTATTGTTAAAAAATAGTTGTGTTATTATAAATTGTGCTCCAGCGTCTATTTTTTTAGAGAGGTAATCAACATCTTTTTCTAAATTTTTACATTCTATATGGCCCTCAGGGTATCCAGCGCAACCTATACAGAAATCATCCAAACTTTTAATATATTTAATCAAATCAATGGCATGAGAAAAGGCAGAGTTTCTTAAAAAGGTTTCATTATCTAAAATATCACCTCTTAATGCTAATACATTCTCAATGCTGTCATTTTTTAATTGTTGAAGAATTTTTGATACCTCATCTTTTGTTGAAGAAATACAGGTAATATGCATCATTGGTTCAATATTAAATTTATATTTTAATGCTTTGCTCCACATAATTGATTTTTCTTTACTCAAGCCTGTAGGTGAATATGTAATTGATGCGAAATCTGGTGAATATTTAGATAATTTTTCAATAGTTTTAAAAAGTAGCATTTCTTTTTCTTTATTCTTAGGAGGGAAGAATTCAAAGGATAGGGATCTATCTTTTAATTTTAAAATGTCAATAATTTTCATTTACGCCTCTTATTAATTCTCATAGAGTTTAATTGAGAAAGTTAATTCGTCAAGTTATTTTAATGAATTTATTAAGATATTACAGTATAATTATATTAAGGATTGGTTATTATGAATCAAAATATTTTTAAAATTGCTGAAAAAATAAATATAGATAAAGAGTATTTGATTCCTTATGGACATGATAAAGCTAAAATAAACATCCAAATTTTGGATACAATTAAAGAGAGAGAGGAAGGAAAATATATAGCGGTAACTGCTATGACGCCCACCCCACATGGAGAAGGGAAGACAACTGTAGCAATTGGACTGTCAATGGCTTTATCAAAATACAGTAAAGCTATATTAACATTAAGAGAGCCTTCTTTAGGTCCAGTATTTGGATTAAAAGGAGGTGGAACTGGTGGTGGTTTGTCACAAGTATGCCCTGATACAGATATTAATTTGCATTTCACAGGTGATATGCATGCCTGCACTGCAGCTCAGAATTTACTTGTTTCTCTTATTGAAAATCACATAAAATTTGGCAACTTATTAAATCTGGATATCTCAAAAATATGTATTCCACGTATATTAGACATCGAGGATAGAAGTTTAAGACATATTATAACAGGTATAGGCGGGAAACAAAATGGAGTCCTTAGAGAAGCCTCCTTTGATATTACTGCCTCAAGTGAGATAATGGCAATTTTATCTTTATCATCAGACTTGAAAGATCTTAAAAGTAGATTGAATAATATGATTGTTGCTTTTGATAGAAGCAATAAACCAGTTTTTGCTAGAGAGCTTAGCGTAACTGGGTCATTGACAGCTTTGCTTTTGAATGCTTTAAAACCAAATTTAGTGCAAACAATTGAAGGAACACCATGTATAATACATACTGGTCCATTTGCAAATTTATCTCATGGATGTAGTAGTGTTATAGCAGATAAGATAGCTTTAAATCTTGCTGATTATGTCGTCACAGAAGCTGGATTTGGGAGTGACCAGGGATTTGAAAAATTAGTAGATATTAAATGTAGATCAGGTAATTTCAAAATTAATTGTGCAGTTCTTGTATGTACTGTCAGAGCCATTAAATATCATAATCAAAATAGTAATGATGGTTATAAAAATTTAAAAAAACACATTGAAAATATTCATTTGTTTGGTGTTCCTGTTGTTGTTGCTATTAATAAATTCAAAGGTGATACAGATGACGAGTTAATGGAAATAAAAGATTATTCATTAAATGTGGGAGCTGAAGAATCTGTTATAGTAAATCCGTTTAATGAAGGATCCAATGGATGTTTAGATTTAGCAGAAAAGGTTATTAACTTGAGCAATAGAAGAAATAATTTTTCCTTTTTATATGATACTGCACAAACAATTAAAGAAAAAATTGAAAATATTGCTTATAAAATATATGGAGCAAAGAAAGTTTTATATTCTAAAGAAGTAGAAAAGGAGATTAAACTACTTGAGGAATTAAGCTTTAATAAATTACCAATAAATATTGCAAAAACTCCATTATCACTTTCAGATGATCCAAAATTAATTGGATGTCCAGAGGGGTTTGACTTACATATAAAGTCTATAAGAGTTATGGGAGGGCCAAATTATATCCTTGCAATCGCTGGAGATATATTAACAATGCCAGGATTGCCAAAAAATGCAGCAGCTTACAAAATAGATGTGGACGGTCATGGAAATATAAAGGGGTTATTCTAATATTATGAAATTATTTATAATTGTTATTAAAATTTATTGCAAAATCAAGTAAAATTAATTAGAATATTGTATACAACAAAAAAGATAGGAGGTAACAAATAAATGAAGAGGCTATTTTATTGTTTTATAATATTTCTATTTCTTGTATATTCAGGTGTTACTGCACAAAATAATAAGAATCAAAATAGTAATATTCCAGAAAATTTGGACCTCGGACCTGAAACAATTGATTTATCAAAAACATTCAACGTAAAAAGCCCAACTCAAAAAGCAGCTATTTTCCCTCATAGATTTTTGCAAGAAGCTCTTGAATATCAATGTGATCTATGCCATATGTCAAAAGAAGGTGGTGCTTTAAAAGATCAGAATACTGGCAAGGAATTAAAGGTAGCTGAAGTTAAAGGAGCTGGGAATCCTATACATACAAATTTTTGTTGGCCATGTCATACAAAAATGAATGTACCCCAAGGTAGAGTTTGTAATAAGTGTCATAAATAAAAAAAATATTTAAGGTGGTTTAATGAAGAATCTTATTTATTTATGTATATTTTTGCTAATTGCAGTGATTAATTTATATTCTCAAAATATGGGACCTGAAATAGTGGATTTAAAAGAAAAATATGCTCCCGAATCGCAAATGCCAGAAGTCATATTTCCACATTGGACTCATCAAGCTTTTATAGATTGTCAGATTTGTCATACAGATTCTGGTGCTCTAAAGAACTGGAGAAGATGGACCTCCTTTGATATTAAATATCCTGCAGAATTTCATACAGCTTTTTGTGGTTATTGTCATGATGTGGTTGCAGAAGAAGGGAATCAAAATACATGTGTTTTTTGTCATAAATCTGGTGAGTAATATAGAACTTTTTTATAAATTAACTATCTTTTTATAAAGAAGTTGTGTTGTTTTAAAAAATAAATTTAAGGAGGTGAATTATGAAGAAGTTAGTGTTAATGTTTTTAGTGTGTGTATTTGCTTATGCAGTTACACTGTTTGCTCAACCTGCTCAGATTAATTTGAAAGACAAATTTGCACCCGATGGAAAACAGGCAGCAGTAGTTTTTGATCATCAAGGCCATATTACAAAAGGTTTGCAGTGTACAGATTGCCATACATC
>DHGE01000130.1 GCA_002402635.1 Deferribacterales bacterium UBA4806 | reverse complement strand
GATTAAGTGTATCATCAGGATAAATACTCACTCCCATTGAAACAGTTACAGTAATTTTTTTATTTAATACTTCAAAGGGTTCCTTTAATGTATTTCTAATTTTATTAATTATTGGAAGAGCCTCATTTGTATCATTTAAATTCACTGCCATAAGGATAAAATCATCTCCACCTAATCTTGAAAAAGTATCGGTTTCTCTGATTATTGAAGACAGTCTTTTTGCAAACTGTTGTAATAATATATCGCCACCACTAAATCCTATATTGTCATTAATAATCCTAAAATTATCTATATCCATATAAATGACTGCCACTTTGGTAGAAAATCTTTTTGCTGTTGCAACGGCTTGATTTAATCTATCTATTAATAAATTTCTATTAGGTAATCCTGTTAAAGTGTCATAGTTCTGTAAAAAATCAATAGATTGTTCTAGTTCTTTTTTTTGTGAGATATCAATGGCTGACAACATGTATATATTATTGTGATTGTAATTAATAGTATATATTGTTGCATACAAGGGTATTTTAACATTGTGTTTATTAATTAAATACACTTCATCGTGCCAGAGATTGCCATCAAAAATAAATTCTAATATCTCATTAAAATTACCATTCAATAAAGTGAAAAATTCATTTATTCTTATGTTGTTTTTTGCTATTTTGCTTTTTTTATATCCCGATAACTTTTCAAATGTTTGATTTACAGATATTATCTTCTTGTTTTTATTGAACAGGACGATACCTTCTTGACTATTTTCATAGACTTCCTTTGCAAGAATAAGTTCTTTTTTAAGTTCTTTTTCTTTCTCTTCTAAAGACATTCTGTAAAGAGCAAATGCCACGTCTTCAGATAAGTTTAGCAGTAGTTTAATAATTTCTTCATCAAAAAAATCTGATTCAGAAGAATAAATGCCAATAACACCATAGATGTATTGTTTATACAAAAGTGGAAAATAACCAACTGCACTAAAATTACACTCTTGAGCGATCTTTCTCCAAGGTTCAAAATCAGGATGATCAATTGTCATTATTGTGTATTTTTTTTCTCTAAAAGCTTTTCCTGCTGCACCTCTACCCTCAGGAATATTCTCATCAGTAGATATTTTTAATTTCTTAATATACTTCAGTCCATTTTCATTTTTAGCATTATATGAGACAAGCTTAAAAAAGGTTTTACTATTCTGTGGTATAGCCATTACTGACAGTTCTATATCTATATTCTTCGTTAGTATGGAGCAGATCTTTTTAAAGAGAACATCTTTTCTTCTCACTCTTATTATAAGCTGATTTGTTTCATAGAGAGTGTTGTAAAATCTATTGAGTTTTAGAATCCTTTCTTCTTTTTCTCTGTAGTCTGTAATATCAATATGCACCCCTAATAATCTTACAGCTGCACCACTTTTATCTCGCTCTACTGCTCTGCCCCTTGACAATATCCACTTGTATTTACCCTCCTTTGTTCTTAATCTGATTATATTTTCAAAACAATCTGTAAAGTTGCTCATGCATTGCATCTGTTTGAAATTATGATTTTCTAAATCATCAGGATGCACCCTTTTGTAAAATTCATCAATTGAATCACCTATTTCATTTTCAGAATATCCTAACATCTCCTTCCACTTCTTAGAGTAAAAGACTTTACCAGTTTTACTTTCCCAATCCCATACTCCTTCATTGCTGTTCTCTAAAGCTATCCTCCAGCGCTCTTCTAACTCTTTTAATTTCATCTCTGATTTTATATTATGAATAGCAAAACCAATATCAGTTGATATGTTAATAAGCAAATCAATAATGTTTTCATTAAAATAGTTTAGAACCGTTGAATAAAGCGTTAACACAGCATAAATATCGTCACCATACATTATAGGAAAAGCTGCTGCTGATTTAAAACCAGCGGACCTTGCCTGATTATACCAGGGCTGCATATCATTATCTGCGAAATAGTCATTAACTATATATGCTTTTTTCTCTCTGAAAGCTTTACCACTCATACCTCTACCAACAGGAACATCTTCAAGATAGGAAACTTCTAAGTATTTAAAGTAATTTAATCCTGCTTCATCTCTTGCATAATAGGCAATATTCTTAAAATAGATAGTAACATCATCGGGCACACCGATCCAGGCCATACTGAATTCACTTGATTCCACAACTATTCTGCAGAATTCTTTGTATAAATTTTCTATATTTTTTTCTTTTAGCAGAAGTCTGTTTGTTTCAATTAGGGCAGTATATAGTTTTAAATAGTCCATATTCATATATATTTTACCAACTAAACTGTTAAAAACAATTATATTAGAAAATATTTATAAATTATATATTATTTTTTTCTAACAATTTTTTCTTTGTAATATCAAGTTTAGTGATAATAATATAATTTAACTTACCATCTTTATCAAAAACAGGGCAAGCCTGGGTATATTCAGTATACTCTTTGCCATTTTTCCTTGTCTTTTGACTTTCTCCATAATAACAACTACCTCTAATAAGGTTTGAAAGTATTTCATTATACTTTTTATCTGGCATATTGACATCTTTTAAAAATATTAAATCTCTGCCAAGCAAATCCTCTTTTAAATACCCTGATATAATTTCATAGGTTTTATTTACATATATAATTGTAAAGTTACTATTTGTAATGATAATGCCAGCTATATTATTCTCAATTACTTCCGTTAGCAGACCCATTTTTATTGATCTTTCTTTTATATTTTTAATTATATAGTTAAAAACTTGAATAAGTATTTTTGCTTCTTTATTATTTGTTTTTACATAAAATTGTCTATAATTTGCAGGATCTTTTTCTTTTATAGATTGTAAATATTCTGATACTGTATAAAAAGGTTGTAAGAATTTGTCTATGCTTAAACTCATTGATAAGATAAATATAATGAAAAATAAAACTGTTAATATAAATACAGACATTCTAAAAATGTAAAATGTAGAAAGTGCCTCCTTTGATGGTTGTTCAAGGAAAAGATAAAAGCCATCAGCATCTAATTTTTTTATAGATATGAAATAATCTGTGTGATTATAATGTGTTTTTACAAAACCTTTGTTGTGTACCCTATAATCGTATATAAACGATTTATAATTTTTGTGGACTTTTCCAATTTTTTCAAAATCCCTGTGGAATATGACTCTGCCAGTATCCTCACATATATAAATATTATATAAACTTTCTTTATTTGTATAGTTTAATCCCATGATAATGGTTTTTAATATATTATCTTTTTTAAGTGATATATTTGCAGCTAAGATACCTATAACGTTATTATTATAAATTATAGGGTATGTAATCATAAAAGCAGGTTCTTTTAATCCAGTGGAAACATATGTTTTGGAAATATATGGAGCTTGTAATCTCATTGTTTCTTTAAAATATTCTCTATGAGATAAGTCTATCCCTATTCTATCTTTTGATATTAAAGGACTTTCTACAATTAATTTTCCTCTCTTATCTAAAATAAGTATTTCATTGGGAAATATGGAATGGGCAAGAATGCGATTATCTAAAAATTTCTGTAACTCTTTTTTATTTGTCTTTAATTCATATTTATCTAAATTTTCACTTTCAATAAATTGAACAAGCGCATTCTTTAAAACATTTAATTTAACAGTTAAATTAATAAAATTTTCATTTATGAGATTTGCAAATATCGTTGATATATTGTTCAGATCATTTTTGGTGTGATTAATAAATGCTTTCTCCAGAAAGCTCAATAATATAAACATCAATAATAAAAATATCACAAGCTGCGATAAGGTTAAAAAAAACAATTTGCTTTTTGTAGAAATATTTTTCAGCATTTTAAAAATACAAGGTTTTATATATTATGTCTTAAACTTATCTATCAAAGCTTTTAATTCTTCTAACTCTTTTTGTAAGTTTGTAATCGTGTTAGTAACTTCCATAACAGCACGAGATGTTTCCTCACTTGCCGAGGATATTACCTGCACGTTGTCATTGGTTTTTACAAGAGCATTAATCTGTTCATTTACTGTTAGCTCAATCTGATTTGATGATTCATACACAGCATCTACAATTTCTACAATATCCTTGAATATTGCATCTGCTTCAGTGGCTGATTGTTTAGATTTTTCTACTGATGATTCTGTTTCATTCATCTGTTTATCTACTACTTCTACTTCTTTACCAATATTTGTTATAATATCCAGTATCTCCTTGGTAGATGAAGTTGTGCGTTCTGCTAATTTCCTCACTTCTTCGGCTACCACTGCAAAGCCCCTGCCTGCTTCTCCTGCTCTTGCTGCCTCAATGGCAGCATTCAGTGCTAATAGATTTGTCTGATCTGCTATGTCATTGATTACATCAAGTATAGAACCTATTTTAGATGTAGAAGCAGTTAATCCTTTAATTGTCTCTGAAAGGTTTAAGCTGTTTTCTCCCACTTTATTAATGAGATTCATAACCTTATTTATTGTATCACTACCCTTATATGTTTTATCCCTTGCCTCAACTGCCTTCTTTTTGGCTTCCTCGACTATATCTTTTTCAGAATTGCCTGCTGCAGATAATTCCTCCACTGATGAGGCAATCTCTGATAGTTGAGATGTCTGTTCCTCTACAGTTCTACTTGTTTCCTCCATTGATGAGGATACTTGAGCAGAGGCAGATGATACTGAGCTAATTAGCTCTTTTACTTTAATAATAATATTAGCTATTGCGTCCATTGATTTGTTATAATATTTAGTAAGCAAATAGAATTCATCCTTTGTCTTTACTTCTAATCTCTGGGACAAATCACCTGCGCCCGATGAAATACACATAAGTGAATTAGTAACCATTTCAAGTGGGCTCTGCACAACAAACTTAAACAAATATTTTAAGCCAAAGAGTATAATAATTAATAAGGCAAAACAAGATATTACTATAATTTTTAATGAACCATAGGCACCTAATAGTATATCTGCCTCTGGCACAGCCATTGTTATATACCACTTGTCTCTTACATATTCTTTATCAATAGGCACTGTAGCAATAAAATAATGCTTTTTAGTACCTCTAAAAACATCTACAAAATGAGTTTTTCCACTAATTACTCCCCTTAATAAATGATCAACTTCTTGAGCTACATTACTGTTTAGTATAAAAGTCTCATCAGAGTGAGAAATAATCCTTTTTCTTTCATCTACTATAAAAATATAGCTATCATCGTTTGCAGAAAATCCCTTAACATAGGTTGTTGTAAAATATGTGAGATATACACCTATTACTACAGCGCCAATGAGGTTGTTTGCATTATCATAAACTGCTGCAGCAATGGGCAGCATCGGTTTACCTGTTCCATTCGAATAATAGGCTTCACCTACATAGTATTCTTTACCTTTCAATATTTCTTGTATATAATCATCCCTTAAAAGGCTTACACCTACTAATTTATCAACTTTACCTGTTACAATAATTTTACCATCTTGGATTTTCTGACTGGTTACATCTTCGCCTTTATGAAGAGGCAATATAACTATATCAACTAATGATGGGTCATCTCCCATTGCAAATTTTAATAATGATTTTGCAGATTTTAGATGTTCTGGATTATCTGGATAAATCAGTGCACTTTTTATTGCTTCATTTTTTGCTAATATTCTAGCATATTGTGTAGTTTTCCCAGTCCAATCAAGTATATTTTTTGTAATACCATTAACTGTACTTTCAGCAAAATTAGTATATGCAACTAATGCCCTTTTTTTGATTTCATTAAAAATAACTGTACCTAAAATAACAAATAATATGAGAGTGCTGATGCTAGCTACTAGCACAAATTTTGTGGCTATTTTTTTAGTAAAAGAAATTTTTTCAGACATACTGTTCTCCTGAAAAAATAGAAATTATATTCCTAAGAAAACTTTTAAATATAATACAACTCCTATAAAAAATCAATGTTTTTTTAAAAAATTCAAAATTTATGTAATTGTTTAATTCAATTTATAAAATTAAAAACTTGTAAATGTGAAACATTTTTTGTATATCCTTTATAGATGAAAGACTATAAAAGAGAAGTCTGGTCAACACGGGTAGGCGTTATACTTGCAATGTCTGCCACATCAATTGGCCTTGGCAACTTCGTCAGGTTCCCTGCCCAAATTGCAAAAAGTGAAATTGGCGGCTCCTTCATGATTCCCTATTTTATTTCCCTACTCATATTAGGCATCCCTCTTTTGTGGGTTGAGTGGACCATAGGCCGGTATGGAGGCAAGAGAGGTCAGGGAACACACCCTTTTATATTCCATAAAATTTGGAAAAATAAGTACTCAAAATACTTGGGGGTTTTTGGATTATCTATTCCTGTCTTAATTGCATCATACTACACCTATGTGGTGTCATGGAATTTAGGTTATGCTTTTTTCTCGCTAATTGGCTCATATGTAGATAAAGATAAAACTTTATTTTTACAAAATTTTATTGGTACTAATAACGCAGATTTAAACATAAGCATTTTTTCGTTAATTCCATATTTATTAACGTTATTTTTACTTTACATTGTTCTTTCTAAGGGTATCAAAGGAGGTATTGAAAAATTCAATAATTTTTTTATGCCTTTGCTATTCATTATCGGTATTATACTTACCATAAGAGTGGTTTTGTTGGGTCCTAACATTTTTAAAGGACTTGCTTATATATGGGAGCCAAATTATTCTCACCTATTAGACTGGAAAATATGGATAATGGCAGCTGGCCAAATCTTCTTTACACTTTCAATTGGACAGGAAATTTCAGTTTATGCAAGCTACCTCAGAGAAGAAGACGACATAGCATTAGGTCCATTAACACAAACATCCCTTAATGAATTTGCTGAAGTAATAATTGGTGGAACTATTGCTATACCAGTCATCTTTTATTTTATGGGAAGTATTCAACCTGAAATGATGGAAGGCTACAATATTGCTTTTATTGCAATGCCCATGGTATTGGAAAAAATGGCTTTTGGAAGTGTTTTTGGTGCTCTCTGGTTTTTACTACTCTTTCTTGCAGGCATAACAACTATACTTGCTTCCTGCCAATCCTTCATTACTTTTTTAAAAGATAATTTTAATTATACAAATAAAAAATCAACAATTTTAACTCTACTCATCGTTTTTATTTTATCATTACCTCCCATACTATGGTATAATAAAGGTGTTTTTGATGAAGTAGATTTCTGGGTAGGTGCCCTCTTTTTAGTTATAATAAGTCTCATTGAAGTTATAATGTTTGCCTGGATAATGGGAATAGATAAGGCCTGGGAAGAGTTGAACAAAGGGGCTAAAATGAAAATACCTAACATTTTTAAATATGTTGTAAAATATGTCACACCTCTCTTTCTTATTTTGATGCTTGTCTCCTGGAGTATTTCAGATGCGCCATATTTTATAGCAAAGGCTAATATTTATATATGGATAGAAAGGATTTTAATTATTGGTACTTTCGCATTTTTAAGCTATATTATATATAAAGCTCATAAGATTAATGAAAATTTATAATGGAAACTTTACTAACTGCAGAAAATATAAAAAAAAATTATACCATAAGAAAAAAAACTGGCCTATTTAAAAAAATAAGAATAAATGCCTTAGATAGTTTTAGCATAGTAATAAAAAAAGGTTTTTCTACAGGTATAGTTGGTGAGAGTGGAAGTGGAAAAACTACCTTGGCAAAAATTTTAGCTGGTATAATAAGACCAGATAAAGGTCATATCTACTACAAAAATATAGATATATATAACAAAAGCAATTTTAAAAACTACAGAAAAAACGTACAGATTGTCTTGCAGGACCCCTACTCTTCTTTCAATCCGAGACTGAAGCTCATTACTACATTTAAAGATGGTTACAAAATTTATTACAAGAATAAATCTGATTTTTATAAAAAACTAGATTCATTATTAGAAAACATTGGCATGAGTAAAGATGATTTGTTTAGATATCCCCATGAATATTCTGGAGGGCAAAGGCAGCGTTTGTCTATTGCCAGAGCTTTAATGTTAGACCCAGATATAATAATAGCAGATGAGCCTGTTAGTGCACTTGATGTATCAGTTCAGGGGCAAATAATAAATTTTTTCAGATCACTAAAACAAAAAGCAGGCAAATCAATTGTTTTGGTCTCTCATGATCTTGCAATTATTAAATATCTATGCGATGAGATCTATGTGTTTTATAAAGGGCTACTTTTAGAAAAAGGAACAAAAAAAGATATTTTTGACAACACATTACATCCATATACAAAAATGCTTATTAAAGCATCAAAAGAAAAGTTATTTACTACAACCTATTATGAGAATACAGGATATTGCCCTTTTTCTAACAGATGCAATTATTTCAATGATAAATGTAAAGATATTATTGAATTAGTTAACCTATCAAATACTCATTGCGTGAGGTGTACTCTTTTTCTATGATTAAATTATTCAACACATTAACAAACACAAAAGAGGACTTTAAACCCTTAAAGAATAATGAAGTAAAAATGTATGTCTGTGGTGTTACAGTTTATGACTATTGCCATATAGGTCATGCAAGAGCAGCTGTTGTATTTGATACAATAAGAAGATACTTCATATATAAAAATTATAACGTTACATTTGTAAAAAATTTTACAGACATAGACGATAAAATTATAAAAAAAGCTAATCAAGAAGGTGTTACATGGCAAGAAATATCTAAAAAATACATCAATGAGCATAATAAAGATATGACATCATTAAATGTATTAGCACCTGACTTTGCTCCAAAAGCAACAGAATTTATTGATGAGATGATTAATATTTGCAAAATTCTCATAGAAAAAGATTATGCCTATGAAATAGATGGGGATGTATTTTTCAGTGTAAAGAAATTTAACGATTATGGTAAACTTTCTCACAGACATTTAGAAGAACTATTAGCTGGAGCAAGGGTCGAAATTAATGAAAAAAAAGAATATGAATTAGATTTTGCTCTCTGGAAAAAAAGTAAAGCTAATGAGCCAGCCTTTGATTCACCATGGGGGTTGGGGAGACCTGGCTGGCATATAGAGTGCTCTGCGATGAGTGCAAAACTTTTAGGATTGCCCTTTGATATTCATGGAGGAGGCAAAGACCTTATTTTTCCACACCATGAGAATGAAATTGCTCAGACTGAGGCTGCCTTTGAAAAACCTTTAGCAAACTATTGGATTCACAACGGTTTTGTTAATATAGATAAAGAAAAGATGTCAAAATCAAGTGGGAATTTTTACACAATAAAGGAAGTAATAAATGAATTTTCTCCAGAAGTCTTGAGGCTATTTTTGCTTTCCAGCCATTATCTTAATCCATTAGATTTTTCTCTTGAAAATTTAATGGAATTTGAAAAATCAGTAGAAAAGTTCTATCTACTATTAGATAGAATAAATGATTACAAAGCTAGCACAAAAAAGAGCACAGATAAAACCGAATATAAATCAATCTATGAAAATTTTATTGCCGAATTTGAAAAAGCATTGGATGATAATTTTAATACACCTGTTGCATTGTCAGCTGTTTTTGAACTAATTAAAGAAACAAATAAATTTTTGGACCAGAAAATTGATAATAACACATTTATAGCATTTAAAAGTGATTTTTTTAACACAGTAAAAATAATAAGGGATGTGTTAGGTATCTATTATAAAAAACCAGAGGAGTGGTTTAAAGAAAATCTTTCAATACCAGAAGATAAATTAATGGAACTCATTGAGAAGAGGAATATGGCAAGAAAAAATAAAAATTTTGCTGAAGCTGATGAGATAAGATTAGCATTATTAAAACAAGGCATTGAATTGCACGATACTTTTTATGGCACAAAATATACCACCCATAGAATTCACAAGAATTTATAAATGAACATTTTAATTACTGGCTCAGCAGGATTTATTGGTTACTATGTTGCAAATTCACTTCTTCAGGAAGGCCACAAAATATATGGCATGGACAATGTTAATGACTATTATGATATAAAATTAAAGGAATATAGATTAAAGAGACTTCATAATTATAAGAACTTTTCTTTTTACCAGTTAGATATAGCTGAGACCCAAAGGATTGAACAATTTTTTGTATCGCACAAAATTGATGTCATATTTAATTTGGCTGCCCGAGCAGGTGTTAGGTACAGCATTGAGAATCCATTTGTATATTATGATACGAATATTACAGGCCTGCTTAATCTTTTAGAAATGTGCAAAATTTTTCACATAGATAAGTTTATTCAGGCATCTACTTCAAGTGTTTATGCAGGTTGCAAACTGCCATATATAGAGGATGTGAAATCTGATAAACCACTGTCTCCCTACGCAGCATCTAAAAAAGGAGCAGAGTTACTCTGTTATACATATCACCACTTATATAATTTAAATATAAGTATACTCAGGTATTTTACTGTTTATGGCCCAATAGGCAGGCCTGATATGAGTATATACAGATTTATTGAATCAATAAATGATGGTAAAGAGATAACTGTTTATGGAGATGGGACTCAGGAAAGAGATTTTACTTATATTGATGACATTGTGGATGGCACAGTTAAGTCAATGAATCTCACAGGCTATAATATTATTAACCTGGGAAATAATAAACCTTCACAATTAAATAGATTAATACAATTAATAGAAGTTAAATTAAATAAAAAAGCAAAAATCAAGTATGAACCTTTCCATAAAGCTGATATGCAAAAAACCTGGGCAAATATAGACAGGGCTAATGAGCTCATTAATTGGAGGCCAAAAATAGATTTAGAAAATGGCGTAGATAAAACAATAAAATGGCACTTAGAAGAAGAGGACTTTTTAAAACAGATAAAATATTAAAGTTTAAAATATCATCATCTGTATTTTTTTTACTATTATTAATTCCACTTAATTTATCTGCAATTACCTTTAAAGTTGCAAGTTATAACGTTGAAAATCTATTTGACCTTAATAATGATGCAAGAGAATATCCAGAATATATTCCATTTACAGGCTTCAAATGGGATAACGTTACATATCATAAAAAAATTGAAAATATTGCTAAAGTCTTGTGTGATTTAGATGCTCATATTGTGGGACTTCAAGAAATTGAATCAGAGAGTGCCTTAAGAGATTTGATAAACACAGTAAAAAATAATAATTGCAGGAATTATAAATATTATGCAATAGTTAAAGATAGTAAAGAAATACCTATTCGCCCGGCTATTGTTTCAGTTTTTCCCATATTAAAGAAAAAAGATATAAAAATACCAGGAGATTTTAGAGATATTTTACGAACAGACATTAATATAGAAGGAAAAAACTTGACTATCTTTGTCAACCATTGGAAATCAAAAAGATGGCCTGAAAAACACAGATTAATTTATGCAAAAAAATTAATGAGTGAAATAAAAGAACTAAAAAAACATAGTGATTACATGATATTAGGAGATTTTAATTCAAATTATGATGAATTCAGAACAATAAAGTATAATAATAAACTTAATAATACAAAGGGTATCACGGGAATAAATCATATATTAAAAACTGTTTCAGGTAATATGTTAATAGATAAATTCACAATTTTAGAAAAATTACAGAAATTTTACCATTATAATCTATGGTTAGAAATTGATAGATATGAGAGATTTTCATATCTATTTAGAAATAAAAGAGAAACTCCAGATAGTATCATAATTTCATCTCAACTTTTCGACGAAAAAAATATTTCATATGTTGATAGGTCCTTTGGAGTCTTCAAGCCAGCTTATTTAATAAATAATAATGTAGTTAATAGATGGAAAAGGGCTAAATCTGGTAAGGCTTG
>DHGE01000072.1 GCA_002402635.1 Deferribacterales bacterium UBA4806 | reverse complement strand
TACGAAAAGGATGGTTTTATTATTACAGAAAAAAGAAATGGGGATTGGGTCATTAAATTTCCAAAAGATATAATAAAAAGTATGAATTTGTACCCGGGGAAAAATGTATATATAATATCAGAATCAGATAGGATTATCATTAAATCCGAGTTAGAAGGGGAGGAGATTATATGAATCCTATTATAACTAATTTCTTTTCTGATTTAATTACCAAAATTGAAGAGCATTATAAATTTAATCTTGATGATTATTCCGTAATGTTCATTTTACGTATTCTACATAACTTGCTGAATACCAAAAAATATTTTGAATTGGATAAAAAACCATTAGCTATACAATATTTAGAAGCACTACAAGAGCCTCCTGTAAAGAAATCAATATCTCTTATGAATGTTGGTGATGTTGCTCTTATTAGTGGTACGCTTTTTCAGGAATATGTTACTCGGAGAGAACTTATAGACATCGATTATTTGTTGGGATTGTCCTTTACTGCGTTTAAGAATATTATTGATACAGGTGTACAAAATTCAGGTGTGTTGGATAGTATTACGGTTGTGTTAGGGGATTTCGAAAATATAATAAATACATTGGATAAGATAGGTGAGAGTATAAATTTTATTGATAAAAGAGATATTAAAAAATTGTTGAAGAGATATGATTTGACAGGGTTAGATTTTTACAAAAAAGAGCTTTACAGATATTCAATTTTTCCGTGTGAAGGTAGTGATAATATTAATTGAACAGAGTAAGGTAGGAGAGATATATGACTAAACAAGAAAAGCTTTTAAATGAATTTAGGGCTAACCCTCCCACTATAATAAAAATAAAAGACGATTTATTAGGATTAAGAAATTATGGGATAGTAGCTGTTGGGGAAAGATTGGGTAATAGTAGTATTTTTAAAAAAATACCTATAGAAAAATTAGATGATAGATATAAAAAAGTGATAGAAGAATTTGTAATAGAATGTAAGGATAATGATTTGCGATTTAGAAATGCAGATATAGAAATTGATGATTATCAATATAAATTTATATCACTTTTTAATAATTCAATTATATTAGAAGGAGATTTTAATAAACTTGTTCATCTGTATAATCATTCTTACATAGTAGATGGAACTTTTAATAAAATTGTGAGTTTACAGGATGATGCTTATATTGAAAAAGGTATATTTAAAGATGAAGTTGCATTATTTGGTAGAGCTTATATCAAGAAGGGGATATTTAATGAAGTAGGTTTGAGTGGTGATTCCTATATAAAAGATGGTATATTTAATGGGAAGGTAAATGTTGCTAGGGACAGTCATATAGATGGGGGGGTTTTTAATGATAAAATTGTGTTATATGGTAAAGCTAAGATAAATGGAGGAAAATTTCAAAATAATTGTATGGTAGAACTTTGGAAAACCTGGGAAAAAGATGAGGATACTTTAAATCTTTTAAGACAAAATGGAATAAAAGTATATGAAAAATAACATTTAAAATGAAAAAGAGTTATTATAATATAAATGTGAAGGTGATAATATGGATAATGAATTAGAGTTGGATTTTTTGTTAGATTATCTGGCAGATTTCGAAATTAAACCAGAGGATGATTTAGAAGTCTTACAAGATGGGTCAGTATTAATTCCGATAGGAGATTTGAATAAATTAAAATTTACTTGTGATTTATTAAAAATCCCAGATATTAACACCGTGACTATGGTACAAGTTCCTTTAAATGCGGTATCGGTTAATATTGTAAAGTTAAAAGCAATTGTGAAAAGGTTATTTATAGGTTTAAAAGTGTATAAATCTTTTTTTGTGTATAGAAATTTAAGTACAATTAAAGTGTATCAAACTAGTCAAGCATTATTTGAAAATGCTGGTGAGTTAGAAGACACTTCATATTTAGAATTGTTGTAAAAGAAAAGGAGAGAAAACTATATGAAACTATTGATACAAGATTATCCCATATTTGAATATGTACAACAGCCTTTAGGCTCTGAGTATCAAAAAATACAGACCGCAAAAATAGAGGAGTACCACAGGCAGGATATAATAACATATAGAACAGAAAATCCTCTATATAAACCTTCTCAAATGGTTACATTAGCTCGAGTAGATGGAAAATATTATATTTATCAGCAAGAGAACGCTAATTATTACAGAGATTTTATGGCTGTTATTAATAACAATGTAGTGTTTGCTTTAATTTACAATTTTCCGAATATACAGGCTTTGGAAAATAAGTTTTCAAGTATGTTCGGAGTTACAGTTGAGGAATATAATAAGGCAATAGAACAGGTTAAAATTGAAAATGGTGCTGTAGAAGATGCTATTTTAAAAAGAAGACAAAATGAGTCATATAAAATTAATGAGGAAGCTCTTGAGTTTTATACCGGGTTTGAAAATTTAGCAGGAATAAAAGTTTTGCCTTTTGAAAATAAAATTAGGAACTATGTAATATCTCACACAAATAATCCCAATACCACTAAGGTTTTATTATTGGTGGGACATACTGGTATTGGTAAATCTTCAATAATACAAGAAGTAGTAAAAGAATTGGATGAAGAGGATTTAGCAGAAGGAGGTTGGGGATACGCTTTACATACTTTTAAGTTGGGGTTTTTATCCAAGGTAGATACACAAGGTTATACAGCAACAAAAAAGGATGCTCAGGGTAATTCCTATGCTGATGATAGCCCAAGAGCTGATATACTTTATACTACAGACCATTTCGTACAAATGTGTAGAGAAATAGTTACCAAATATAAAGATGAATATGATTCATTAGATGATACCCAAAAGAAATATTTCGATAAATTTAAGGAAGGAGCTAAAACACCTGTTTTGTTCTTTGATGAAATAAATAGAGCTAAAACAAGTATATCAGAGCAGTATTTTACTTTGTTTAGTAACCATTTAATTGATTCAAAGAAAACTTATACATTAAGTGTTATTATTGCCGCTTGTAACTATTTTGTAGCTACAAGTGAGAGTATGGAAAAAGTTAGAGAAAGTTTACAGGAAATGTATAACGTAGAGATGTATAATGATGGGGCATTTGGAGATAGATTTGATGTTTATATATTAGACCCAAGAGATATGTCTGTAGTTTCTGGGACTATTAAACATTTAAGTGAAAAATATAAAATAAAATTCCCAAAAAGTAAGAAAACAGAGGATTTTTTATGGGATTTGTACAATAAAGGACTTCTATTCGCAGTAGAGTATTTAGATATAAAAAAACCTGCTGATGAACAGGTGTGGAAATTCCCAACGTTTAGGACTTGGGAATATGTTTTACAATATCTATCAAAACAAGCTCAAACAAAAAGTAATACTATATTAGTGAGCTATGAATTCATAAAAACTATTTTGGGTGGAGATGCTAATTTTGATGAGGCTGTAAAAAAAGTATTTGATGATTATAATATTGATTATACTACAATAGATAATAAGTTAAATAATATTGGAGATGACGGAGTAAAATTAAAGGTAGCTAAATTTATAACTGATGAAAAAACAGGAGAATTAAAAAGAGATAATAAAGGAAATCCTATTACTGAATTAGTAGATACTGTTATTTATGATAAAACAGATTGGTTTTTGCAGACGAGTATAGAAAGTAATATACCATTTATGATGTTAGGGAGACACGGGATTGGTAAAACATTTAGAGTAAAAAATTATGCTCAGGCAACTAATGCTAAAGTTATAAATATAACACTTAGCAATCAAGACCCAGCTACAATAAATGGGGCACCAATGAAGAAAAATTTAATAGATGCTTATTTAGCAGATATGCCTCAAAATATTGTAGAATTGGATAAGACTAAGGGAATATTAGCAGAAGTGGCAGAATATGCTAAAAGAACTTATTTTCCGGAATTTACTACCGTACCTATACCCTTTGAACAACAAAAGGAGATAAGTGAAGCAGTTAGAAAAGGGCAAAGAGTTATAATATTTTTTGATGAAATAACTAGATGTGACCCAATTGTTCAATCGGCTGTATTTGAAGCAATATCCGAAGGTAAATTATTAGGAGCAGAATTTAAAAGTGATAAGGAAGCAAGTTTAGTTAGTATTGTAGCGGCTGGAAACTATGGTTCTATTTATAATGTAACGCCATTAGACGCGGCAAGTTCAGCAAGATTTTCTATTTCATTTACTAAGGAAATAACGTTAGCAGAAATAGACAGTTGGATTAGTGTAATGCTTAGAAATCCTGATGAATATCACCCAGCATTATCTTACGCTTTATCTGAATTAAGACGTAGCAGTGAAGTGAATTTATTAGTAAACTTTTTTAATATTTCAGAACAAACAAAATTACAAGGTGGAGGAGAGTTAACTTCGCCAGATATAACAAGTTTCAGAAACTTTGACGATATGAATCAAACCTTGTTAAGGGTAGATGGATATGTTTTATCTTTTGATAGAAATGTATTGGATAGAATGAAGTTAAACGATATGTATATGTATATACAGAAAACAAAGTATTTTCCGGCTAATTTAGATTCGAAAGAAGTAACAATGTTTAAATATAATGGAGGCTTTATTAATAAAGATAGGGAAAGAATTGTATTTAAGGCTTGTGTATTTTTAAATGAAGTTCAAAAGAGTGAAAGTATAGAAGGGATATTAACTAAATATAAAATTACTGAGCAAGATTTGGAATCAGGATTAAAAATGTATGATAAAGGTTTTTATGATGGAGTATGGAGTGTTGGGGTAGGAAATAATTTTGCTAAAGCACCTGCGCTAAGAAGTGAAATTGAAAAGTATATATGTAAATATTTTATGAATAAAACTAAAAAAACTATGGCAGATGTAATTAAATATTTCATAGAAGTTCGAGGTCAAATTCAGAAAAATTTTATAGAAAATCCTTCATCTGTAAGCAATATTATTTATGATAAATTAAAAGAAGTAATGCCTCGTAATCCGGAAACTGGGAAAATAAAATTATCAGATTTACAAGTTGGAGTAAAAGAATTATTGGATAGAACTAGTGAAAGATTAACAGCTATGAAATATGATGAAAATACAGTTAATTTAATATTGAAAAAAATGGTAGAAGCTTATGGTTCAGAAGAGTTAGGACAAGTATCAGAAATTGAAAAAGATATTGAGATAAAAATTGAAGTAGAGAAAGAAATAAAAATACCAGCTAATGTACTTAAAACAGAAGCAGTTCAATTAACTTCCTTATGTCCTTTGGAGAATGCTTATGTAGTTAATGGAGATGATAATTTATTAGATGTAGATATTTACACCTTGAGTGAGGCTAAACAAAGAAGTTTTGCTTTAGATTTTTATACACAAAGTAGTGGAAAAATCCTTACAACACCACCTCCGATTTTAAGAGTTTTGGGGCATATATTGGAAATTGAAATAGATAAAAATACCCATAAAGTAGTATTCCCATTTTTGAAGAATATGTATACATTGGCTACAAATGCTGGTGTATCTGAAAAAAATTATTTGGTTTTAGGAGATTTAAACAATTTAAGAAGGTTTAATCTATTAAGTATAGATAAATCCTTTAAAAATCAGGTTGTTAATTTTACTTTACAAGAGTTAGAAGATATACCTTTCGAATATAAATTAGAAGATATAGTATATCAAGGAGATAATTCACCCATAAGATTAGATGAGGTAGTATTTAATCCTTATACTGCTGTATTTAAAACTAATGATGGAAAAACATTACAGATAGAGTTTTACCACGGTGAGTACATATCAGAAATGTCAGATAAAGAGAGAGCTGATTTATTAAAACAGATTGCTAAACAATTAAAAGATGAAGCTAATTTGGAAGAGACTTTACAAGTAGCAGAATATTTTAAAAACGCAGAAATTTTGGGAAAATCTGTAGTTAGCTTAATATTAGGAATAAAGGATTTTGAAGATGAGACTATGAAAAATATTTTATTAAGTTATGGAGTAGATGTACAAGATAATTTTACATTTAATAATCCGGTAGTTTTTGGGATACAAAATGCTATATTTCAGAATGTGATAAAAAGTTTGAGATTTGTGGATAGATTTGTGGATACCTTTTTACATTGGTAAATTATGAAAAGTTTATTAAAAATAAGTAACATTTTAAATAAAAACAAGACAGATGCTACAAATATTTTTTGTGGAATACCAAAAAAATTGGAGAGAGATTATGATATCATATTCGTTAGTTGTATTAAATGATGTGTATAATAAAGCAAAATATCAATTATCACAAGGGCAAATAAGAAAGCTATTTGATGTAGTAGGAACTCAAAATAAAAGTGCTTTTATTCCGGGTATGTTTAATGAGTTTATAGCAAAAAGAGGATATGGTGAATTTTATAGACAATTTAATTTAGAAACAGAGTTTACAGGTGAAGAGGATTATTTTAATAGTGTATTTAAACCTGATTTTGCTTTAAGTAAAACGAGATTAAATAAGTTGAAATTACTACATATTTTTAGTGTATTACCTGATGTAAAACAATTTATAACTTATTATAATGTAAAAGGAGAAGTAAAAGATTATAAACAATTTGTGGGTTTGATAAATGTCTTGAGTAAAATTACTTCTGGGGAGGTTTTTGTATTTGGTAGGTTTTTATCTGATGAGATGTGGGATAGCTATTATAAACAATTTATTAAGTTTTGTAAAGATAATAAATTTAAAGAAGATGATGTAATTAAAAGTATATTAAATATAAAAGAGTTTGGATTAGATGATTATTTAGCTAATAATCCGAATGATGCTATTGTAAACTTTGTAAATAATTCTGGATTATTTGATATGGTAGGAGAGCTTGATGTATTTGCTGAGAAATATTTTTTGTATTTAAAAAGAATTACTGAAGGAGCAGTAGGAGCAATAAAAAAACCAAGAGGTGGATTTTTTTATGTAGATGTATTTATGGATAATATTAAACCAATGGAAGTTAAAAAAGGAGCTCGAGGTATTATAGAAAAGCTGGCGCAGTACGTTATTAAAAATATCAAGGCAGGTTAAGGATGAGCTTTTTAAATTACTTTCAAGTTCAGTTTAATTTAGCATTAAGAAACGTTAAAAATGAAAAAAGTAAATTGGGATATTTTAATATTTTAAATAATATAAAGGAAACTATCTCTCTGGATTATTCTGATGTGAATAAATTAAAATCATCGTTAAAGAATTTTCTTAAAAACTTTGAATATAAAAGTAAAACGATGAAACAGATAAATGGAAAATTTGTAATGGAATATTTTGAAACAATACCTCACGGTAAAAATAATTTAACAGCAGTATTGGAATTAACGGATTGGATGGGGAAAATGTTTGAGAAATGGAGAAATGGAGATTTTACAGATGTTAAATTAAAAAAATATACAGAAGAGACAGATTTATTAGAGAGTATTTGTAAAGTGGGGTTACAAAATTTGACTGGGATATATGAAGAAGATGGTGAGGGAGTTTCATTTTATGTAATACCAAATAACACAGGGGGAGGTACATTACATTATAATCCTTTGTTTTTTATTAATGCTACCTTGACTAGTGCTATAAATGAAGGAATACCTGAAATAGATTTGAATTTTATAACTAATCAGTTATTCTTTTTAGTGTGTCACGAAATGCAACATATAGTATATGCTCACGGTAATGATGCTTATTCTCGTAAATTTGGAAGTGGTGCTATACAAAATATAATCTTAGACAGCTATATAAATGATGAGATAGCTAGTTTAACAAATATAGCAGTCCCCGATAGTGGATATAGAGGAGATTTAGGATATTTTAGGTTTAGAAAAAAGCAGATAGGTTGGGAAGGAGATTTGGAGTTAACGAAAAAAATAGAAGTATCAACAGAAAATCAGGCAAAATATGTATATACTTATTTCAATAATGTTTTGGTAGAA
This sequence comes from Deferribacterales bacterium UBA4806, assembly GCA_002402635.1. GTDB lineage: Bacteria > Chrysiogenota > Deferribacteres > Deferribacterales > UBA228 > UBA228. The sequence goes on along the minus strand of DHGE01000072.1, from coordinate 37,710 downwards.
AATGATGATAAATTGATTGATTATTTTTTAGTTTTGTTAGCAAAAGTAAAATGGATAAAGTTAAAAAATAGTGATTTATCAGAACCTCCACCACCACCATCTAAAGAAAAAGAACCACCACAAAAGGCTTCTGATATAGCTGTATTAATTAGGAATATTGTTAATGGAATTGATGATAGGTTAGTAGAGATGGCTAAAAAAGCAGGACTACAAGGAAAAGAAATTGATGATAAAGTAAATGAAATAGCTGATTTATTAAGTGGTGGTATTGATTCGCTTGGAGATGTTCAGGAGGCTGTAAGATGATTGAAAATGTTAAAGGGATAGATGCTAATGGGATTGTTAATTCTGTTTTATCAGGATTAACTACAGATAATATAAGTGCTACGGGAACTTTGGCTGATGATTTGAAAAAAGGATTAACAGATGTATTAAAAAATCAATTACAAGCTACAGATACAGAAGTTGATAAAATTATAGAAGCTATTGGAAAAGATTTACACAAGGGTGGTGGTGGTAAAGGAAAGGGTAAACCGCCTAAAGGGCTACCTCCAAGAAGACCACCTCAAGGGCCGCAAGAACCTCCAGAACCTGAAGACCAAGACCCTGACCAAGACCAAGACCAAGAAGGACAGGAAGGACAGGAACAAAAAGAAACCCCACTCACTGAAGAAGAGTTAAATGAAATTATTAATAAAGTAGCAGAAGAGATAGAAAAGAATGACCCAGATAAAAAACCTGCTAAAGATGGGCAGACTCAACAAAAGCAACAAGGAAAACAAGGACAAGAACCAAAAGGCGGTGAGCAACAAGGGCCGGATAAAAGAGGGGTTAAAGGTGGACAAGAGGGAGAGCAACCTTCCGTTGAAGATTTAGTTCAAGAATTAACAGGACAACCTCAAGACCAATCCGATTGGGGGTCAGGTGGGCAATCAGGACAAGATATTAATAATCAATTAAGAAATAAATTGTTAAATGACTTGGCTAAGGTTAGACCAGATTTATTAAGTAAATTAATTCAAGCCGCAGCAAAGGTTACCGGAAATACATTACCGGATAGTGTTTTACAAAAAATGGAACAAAATAAACGTGAAGATGACTTAGCAAAAGCAATAATAGAACAATCTAGTGTAAGTTATAGTGAAAAAATATTACGTGATTATTTAACTAAATGTATAAAGGTAGTCTCCAGTTATAAAGCAGAAGAGATAAATAAAAGAATAGAAGGAATGTGGGGTAGTTTTGAAGATGTAGTTAAGATACGAGGTAATATTGTAGTTATAGCTGATGTTAGTGGTAGTATGGATAAACCTTTTATGGCTAGTGTAATAAAAGATTTATATGAGAAAATGAGAACAGTAGCTTCAGTTAAAAATATACAGATAGATTTAATTGTATTTTCTGATAATTTTAAAATATTTTTAAATGTCCCCGCTAAAAATCCCGAAGCTATAGTATCTCTTTTAAAAAGAGTTAGTTCTGGTGGAACACATCTCGATTTAGTTTTAAGAGGTTTAATGCAAGAAAATGGAAACCCTGTGGATGCTATGGTATATAGTAGTGACCAAGTTATAGAAGTGACTATGAGGAGTTTGTTAAAAAAATGTGTAGGAATGATGTTATTTACTGACTTCGAAATAGGAGATGATTGGAAATTATGGGTGAAATTAGTTAAATCCCCCATTTATTTTAATAAAAAGAGAATACCTATTTTAAATTTATGTATAACACCAGGTCAACCAAATCCCAATTATTATAGTGTAGTAGAAAAACTACAGAATGGTAGTGGATTTATTTTTAATTGTGTTGCTATTAGGGGGTGATTAAAATATGCTTAAACAGGAAAGATTTTTAAACGAATTCAGGGCTAATCCTTCCACTATAATAAAGCCTAAAAATTTATTAGGATTAGAAAGATTTGGAGTGGTAGCAATTGGAGAAGGTAATATAAATAATGATTTTGATGAAATCTCAATAGATGAATTAGATGAAGATATTGTAAAATTGATACCTAAATTTGTAAAAGAATGTAAAAAAGAAAATATAAGATTTAAAAATGCCTGTTTAGAAATCGACAGGGGTTATGAAGCGATTTCATTGTATAATAGTTCAGTAGTATTAAATGGGAATTTTAATCATACAATTAATTTAAATCATCGGTGTTGTATAAAAAATGGAAAATTTAATAAGCTTATAGGATTATTTGGTAAATCATATATAAAGGGCGGAGAATTTAATAGTATTGTAGAGTTATTTGAAGAATCCTATATAAAAGGTGGTATTTTTAATCGTGGTGTGAGTCTATTTCAGGATTCTTTTATATTAGATGGTTATTTTAATTTATCTATTTTATTACACGAAAATACAAAAATAAAAGGTGGTAGTTTTCATAATCGTTTGGAAGTTGTTTTAAATAATGGAAGTAATAAATGGGTAAAAGATGTAGACACTTGGAATTTCTTAAATAAAAATAGGATAAATTATGTTTGGGGAGATATATAGGAGTGTAAATGAATATACCATTTTTTTCAAAGAAACAAAAGATTAAGGAATTTGAAAAGTTAGTCGAGGAAAAACTAAGCGGATTAGAAACACGTTTGAAAAATAATATTTTTGATGAGGGTAAAGTATTTGCAGATGATGATGCTAATTCCTTATCAAAAAAATTAAAGGAAATTAATAGTTATTCAAGAACGCATTGGGAAGGGGCTGGTGCATTAGCTGTCCTTTATACTAAAACTAAAACTAAAAGACAGGAAATAATAAGAGCTATTGACCAGATAAGAGATAATTATTTGGTTATGGCTATGACTGAGCAACTTATGGAAGATGCTTTACGCCCTGACCACGTAACAAAGGATATGTTGGAACTACATAGTACCAATAAAGAAATACAAAAAGAATTACAATATCTTGAAGAGGAACTTGATATTGAAGAACTTATCTTAACAATACTACCAGATGTTATATTATATGGGGATTATATAGTAAAAGTAGAATTTGGTGGAAAAAATAGAAAAGGTGGGATAGTAAACATAAGAGATACTGTTGACCAGATAAGGTTAATTCCGGTTCAAGATGGTTTTTCATTACTTGGTTACATAGAGTTATCTGAAGATGGGAAGTATCTCCAGATGATAGAACCGTATGACTATATTAGGTTTAGCCTTAGTGGGAAAAAGTACAAGTTAGATTTGTATCAGGAGTTTACTCAGATAAAACAAGAAGTGTTAGAAGAGCTAGGTTTACCAAAATATATGAGAATTGGTAAATCAATGTTTTATCCTGTTTTAGATAAGGTAAAAGAATTAGAATTATTAGAAAAATTAGTACCAGCAACGAAATTAGCTCAATTAAGTAATGGAACAATAGTTGGCGTACAAGTACCACAAAACTACGACCCTAAAAAAGCAATGGAAGCGGCACAGCATATAGAAAACTTAATCAATAAAAAAGTAGGTGTGGATAAGTACAAAGAAGAGCTTACATTGGAAAATATAATGAGTAGTAGTGGTAAAATAAAAGTAGTTCCGGTGTTTGGGCAAACAGGGCAATTACAAAAATTCGATTACAAAATGACTGAAGAATCAAGTGATTTATTACAGAGTATTAGGGAAGTAAGGCAGATGATAACGGAGAGTATGGGAATACCGTATGAAATTTTGTTCGGTAGCGATAATCCTCAACCAAAGGGAGAATTTTTGAAACGGTATGCGAGATACCTACAGCGTTTATCACATGTCCAAGCGTCGGTTAGCAATGCACTGAAGCAGATAATATATATACACTTGTTAAGCCGTGGTATATCTTTTACAAGTAAAGATATAGAGATAAAATTCAAGCAGAACCTTATCAGTATTGACAATTTGGACAACTTGGAATTTGCGGATGCCGCGACCACGATGTTATCTAACACTCTACGCTTTGTTCAGGATGTGGAGCAATCAGACCTTGCAACAGTAAATAGAGAGGTTTTTTTGGAATACCTAAATTCGCAATTTAAACTATTTGGGTTGAATGATTTATTCCTTCCTAAAATAGGCTAAAAACAATGGAAAAAGAGCTAAAATATAACACAGGGATTTACATAATTGAAAATAAAATAAATGGAAAAAAATATGTGGGTAGTGCTATAAATTTAACAAAAAGATTAAACGAACATAAACGGGATTTAAGGAAAAACAGACATTCTAATAGGCATCTTCAAAATGCTTGGGATAAATATGGAGAGGAAAATTTTGTATTTAAACCGATTTTGTATTGTGACAATAAAAATTTGTTGTTTTTTGAACAACGAGCCATAAATACCTATGGTTTTGAAAATTTATATAATCTTTCACCAACAGCGGGGAATAATTTAGGAGTAAAATTTACAGAAGAGGCAAAGAAAAAAATAGGGGAAAAGAATAAAGGAAGGAGACATACTGAGGAATCAAGGAAAAAGATAGGAGAAAAGAGTAAAGGTAGACCATCTGGGATGAAAGGTAAAAAACATACCGAAGAAACAAAACAGAAAATGTCTGAAAAAAGGAGGGGTGAGAATCATCCTAATTATGGTAAACATTTTTCTAATGAATTGAGAAAAAAGATATCAGAGTCTCTAAAAGGTAAAATCCCTTGGATGAAAGGAAAAACACATACTGAGGAATCATTGAAAAAGTTGTCTGAAAAACTTAAAGGTAGAATACCTTGGAATAAAGGAAAAACAGGGGTTTATGCTGAAGAATTTTTGAAAAAGCTATCAGAGGTACATAAAGGTAAAACTCCTTGGAATAAAGGGAAAACAGGGATTTATAGTGAAGAAACATTGAAAAAAATATCTGAAAAACTTAAAGGCAAAAAACTAAGTGAAGAAGCAAGACAAAAATTATCTGAAAAATTTAAAGGTAGAACTCCTTGGATAAAAGGAAAAACACATACTGAAGAAGCAAGGAAAAAAATGTCTAAATCTCAGACAGGTAGAAAACAAAGTGAAGAAACAAAGAAAAAAATATCCGAGAAAAATAGGGGGGAGAATCATCCTTTATATGGTAAGCACCTTTCTGATGAATATAAAAGAAAAATATCTGAGGGCAATAAAGGGAAGTACATTTCTGATGAACAAAAGAAAAAAATAAGTGAGGCAAATAAAGGTAAGCACCTTTCAGATGAACATAAAAGAAAAATATCTGAAAGTTTAAGGGGAGAAAATCATCCGTCGTATGGCAAACATTACACAGAGGAAGAGAGACAAAAAATATAGAGATTCAATATTATTAAAGTATATATTTGTAATAAAAAAGGTGCAGAATATTATTAAGTAAAGGAATAACATTTTAATCAAAAAAGAGTTATTATAAATATAGGAGGATAAGAAAATGACAAGGCAGGAAAAAATATTAAAAAGAATTAACGAGTTAAATAGTAATTTTGGAAAATCAAAAATACGGGAGGAATTATCTGGTGATTTATTTAATGAATTACAAAAATATGGTATAATGACGATAGGAAGAGGTGCTGACTATGATAATACTTTTGATGAAATAGATATAGATAAATTTGATAATGAATTTAGTGAAACTGAAAAAGAGTGGATAAATAATTTTACCAAAAATTGTAAAAGTAAAAATCTAAGATTTAAAGAAGCTTGTATAGAGGTTGCTAGTAAAACTAGTATTATTTTATATAATGATTCTATAATTTTAAATGGTGATTTTAAAGAATATGAGATTTATTTGCAAAATAATTCAGGTATTAAAAAAGGTATATTTAAGAATAAGATTACGTTATATGGGGAATCTTATATAGAAGGTGGAAGTTTTGATGGTGAGGTTGAATTATATGAGAAATCATGTATAATTGGTGGGAAATTTAATGAAGATGTTAGATTGAATGATAAATCATATATAGATAGAGGTATTTTTAATGGATATGTTAAATTATATGATAATTCTTATATAGATGATGGCATTTTTAATGCTACCGTCGTAGCAGATGATTATACAAAAATAAATGATGGGACTTTTAAAGATTCTATTGAATTAAATGGTGATGCCTCTATAGAAGGGGGTATTTTTAATGTAAAAAATGGGATACACATGACAGATAAAACTGTGATAAATGATGGTACTTTTAATGGGGAAATATACTTAAATAGTGCTTCTTATATATCACATGGGAAATTTGGGAGTAATTGTGAAGTATTTTTGGACCCAAATTGGGAAGAGGACCAGGATACCTTAAATTTATTAGATAAAAATGGTGTAAAATATGAAATAGGTAAGTATTTGCTTTAAAAATGGTTTTTGATATAAGGAGGTATTAAAATGGAGTTTAAAGAGTTGTATTTTATGAAGCAAAAGTATTTAAAAGTCATAAACGAGGTTAAGAAAAATAAGGATAATAATGTAAAAAATGCTTTAAAAACAGTGGATGAAAATCAAGAAATAGTAAAAGAAGTATCAAAAGAGACACAAGAAAAAATAAATTTGAAAGATTTAATTAATCTTTTATAGAAAAGGAGAAAAAAATGACAAAACAAAGAAAATTATTAGAACAATTTATGGATGATGAAACACAAGAGGTTTTAAATTTTGGGGACATTTCACTAATTAAATTAGTGGATGGGACTTGCTATGTTCAGGTATTTGATGACCTGTATGAAATTGACCCTATGGATTATGATGCTCTTGCTAATAAGGGGGCGGTAACTTTTGAAGATATTGAAGCTTTAGGAATAGACCTTGGGCAAGAAGGAGATGAGGAAGTTGAAGAACCTTATACAGAGAGTAGAAAAACAGGTAAAAGGTTTAAGAAATTCATAAAAGAACAGGATGAAGATGATAAAGAAGACGAAGAAGAGGATGAAGAAGATGATGACGAGGATGATGAGGAAGAGGATAAAGAAAAAGAAAAATCTGAGAGATTTAAAAGAAATGGTTTTGGTAGATTTATAAGAGAACAGGACGAAGAGGATAAAGAAGACGAAGATGAGGATGAAGAAGATGAGGATGAAGAGGATAAAGAAGGAGAGAAATCTGAAGGGTTTGCTAAAAGAAAATCTGGTAAATTGATAAAAGAACAGGACGAAGAGGATAAAGAAGACGAAGAAGAGGATGAAGAGGATGAAGAAGATGGTGAAGATGAAGATGAAAAAGAAGAGAAATCAGAAAGTGTAAAGAAACCTAAAAAAGTTAGTGAAGCAAAGGCTAAGAAAATTAAAAAGATGTTGAAAAAGTAAATGCTAACTAAGGTTGAAAAGTGTAAATTTGTTGCAAGTTTAAATTTAAGAAAATGTAGACATAAAGAAATCCCTTATAAGTTTATGTATAATAAGAGGCAGAGAAAAAAGAAAAAACAAGAGTTAAAAAAGATTGGTTTAGATGAACTTGTCTGATAAAAGTAAAATTAAAAAACAAAATTTTGACTCTATCGAATACGTTTTTAAGTTACTTGAAGAGTTGGAAAGTTTTGATGAGAGCCCAGTAGATATTGAAACTTTTATTAAAGATGATTATTTTCTGGGCTCTTATTTTGGTGGTAATTTTAATACATATTGGTTGGGTGTACTAAAGGAAATATTCCCGAATCCTTATATATCTCCATACTATTTGATTAATTTTGGGGGAGCTATAGGTAGAGGTAAATCAACCACCACCTTAACAGGAATGAGTTATGATTTGTATAAGTTATTATGTTTAAAAAATCCTCAGAAATATCTAGGGGTATTAGATTATACAAAAATTATATTCCTGATATTCAATGTGACACTTAGTTTAGCAAGTGGCGTTTTATGGGCGCAATTAAATAATATGATTAGTGGCTCACCTTTTTTTCAAAAATGGTTAAACCCAGCCCGGAAGATGGATAAAAGTAAATCTTTATTTTTAAAGAATATAGATATTAGTGTAGGTAGTAGGTTAGTCCACAGTTTAGGTAAAGCAGTGTATGGTATTGTGTTAAGTGAAAGTAACTTCCCGCAAATAACAGACCAGGTGGAAAAAAGTTTTATATCCTCTTTACGAAGAATACAGAGTAGGTTTTTGAAGGATGGAAAGATTGCTGGTAAGATTTGGGTTGATAGTTCAGAGGGAGAGAAAGCATACAGGATAAATAAATTAATAGAGGACTATGCTAGAACAGGTGGTGTTTATATAAACAAAGGGCCGTTGTGGCAAGTTTGGGTTGATAGATATAAAAAGCAAAAGAAGTTTTATGTATTTAAGGGAGATGGGATAAGAGAACCTTTTATAATTACAGATGAAGATAAAAAATTTATTATGGCTAATAGAGACTTGATTATAGAAGTCCCAGAAATTCACAGGAAAGATTTTGAGATAGATATTTACTCAGCTTTAAGGGATTTAGCAGGAGAGACCATTACTACCAGTTATAAGTTTTTCAGAACAAGGGAAAAGTTATTGAAAGCAATGAATGTGGTTAATATTTTCAGGAAAGATGTTATAGAATTAGATTTTTTTGATGATAATGATAAAATAGAAAATTATATAAAATTTACTAACTATCTTAAAAAACCGTTAAATCCTAATAAACCGAGGTATGTCCATATAGATATAGGCTTAACCGGGGATAGGTTAGGTTTTGCTATGTGTTATCCTGTTGGATTTAAAGAAATTGAAACTGTAAATATTACTACATACGAAAAGGTAAGAGATGTAATGCCTGTTATTGTTAATGAAATGGCTTTTGCTGTAAAAGCTAAGTCTGGTCAGCAAGTACCATTATTTAAAATCAGATTGTTTTTATTATATTTAATTGACTGTGGTTTTAATATAGAAAAGGTGACATTAGATGGATTTCAAAGCGCAGATATGATACAAACTTTACAAAAGTTAAATTTGGATGCTGGGCTATTAAGTGTGGATAGGAGTATTGAGCCTTATGCTACTTTGAGGGATGCTGTTTATAATGAAACTATTAATTTTGTTAAAAATGATTTGTTGTTTGAAGAATTAAAAAATGTAGAAGTAACAGAAAAGATAAAGATAGACCACCCAAGGGATGGTAGTAAAGATATTGCTGACGCTTTGGCAGGTAGTTTTTATGTTGCTAAGGAAAATAGTAACAATTACAAGTTACTTGATTATGCAGAAACACAGGCTGTGATATATAACAAACAGATTTATGAGGATTTAGCTATGTATGACACTAATGGAATGGGGAGAAATTTTTATGACGATTAAACGGGGTATGACTAAACAAGAAATTTTTTTAAACGAATTCAGGGCTAATGTTTCTACAATAATAAAAACAAAGAAATCTTTGATTGACAAACTTTATGAAAAGGGTGCAATAGATATAGGTAATATTACAGAAGAGGATTTGGAAGGAGATTTAAGTTGGCTTTTAGATAAATCAGTAAAATTTTCTAATGCAAAATTGAGCATAAATAGAATTATAAAAAAATTAGTTTGGGAAAAAGGTACTTGGGAAAAAGGTACTTGGAAAGATGGAGAATGGAAAAGAGGTACTTGGTTAGAGGGTACTTGGGAAAAAGGTACTTGGTTAAATGGTACTTGGGAAAGTGGGACTTGGGAAAAAGGTACTTGGGAAAATGGTATTTGGGAAGATGGGGTTTGGTATAATGGAACTTGGGTAAATGGAACTTGGAAAGAAGGCTATGATAAAAATAATAGATATCACGGAAAAGGGGATTCACCATATGGTTGGTAAAATATGACTAAGCAGGAAAGATTTTTAAACGAATTCAGGGCTAATCCTTCAACTATAATAAAAAATAATTTATTAGGATTAGAAAGATATGGTGTAAAAGCAATTGGAGAAGGAACTGGTTATGATAATACTGTTTTTGAAGAGATATATAAATTAGATATTGAATATGCTAAAATAGTAAGAAAATTTGTAGATAAATGTAGAAGTAGAAATATTAAATTTGAAGATGCTTATTTAGAAATTGGGTATGATAAACTGGTTTTATTTAATAATTCTAAGATAATAAATGGTAATTTTGAATATGTTATTTATTTAAATAATACTTCTTGTGTAGAAGATGGTATTTTTAGGGATGAAGTTATATTAAGACAAAAATCTAGTATAAATAATGGTACTTTTAATGGGGAGGTTAACCTAAATGATTTTTCGTATATAAATGGAGGGACTTTTAAAAATGAAGTATATTTATGGGATGAATCTCATATAGAAAATGGGGTTTTTGATAGTCCTGTATCTTTACATAGAGGGAGTTATATAAATAATGGCGTATTTAATAATGAAATTAAATTATCGAATAGGGCAAGTATAATTAAAGCTAATTTTGGTAATAATTGTAAAGTTATTATGGATGTGGATTGGTTAACAGATGATATAACATTAAAATTATTAAAAGAAAAAAATGTTAAAATAAGGTATTTGTAAGGTAGAGCTATGAAATTTAAAAGTGAACAAGATAAACAGTTATTTTTCACAGAAATAGACCAGCCCACTAATATGGAAATTAACGAGGAACTTTATGAATTATTTTTAAATAAAAGGAATAAATATGTTAGTGCCTTGAAAGATTTTAGGCGTTCCCAAAATATGAAGAGACAATGGAATGTAAACCGATACAATATAATGAAAGGTATAAAAACTTTTCATAAATCAACAGCAGGTAAAATGTTTCATAGAGCCTTAGCAAGGTTTATAGCAACACGTATACTAGGGGCAAGTTTGTTTAACAATGGTAGAAGATTTAAGGAGAGTTTCGACGAAGGATATTTGGATTTGTTAAAAGCTTTGTCTTCATTTAAAACACACGCCTATATTGAGCTAGAATACTATCACCCATTATATGAACAATTGGATTATGAGGATTTTATTGATTATAGTTTTAAAAAAATAGATGAGATAGAGAATAAAGTATTAAATGGTAAAGAATTGGATGAAGGGGATATTGGATTTTTAATATTAATAACTGAAACAGAGGATTTGGTAAAGGCTTTATCTGGAAAATCAGATAAATCAATGTCGGAGATTGAAAAGGTTTTAGAGAGTATTGATGAAAAGATAATAGAAAGTAATGAAAATATTGAAAATTATTATAAATTGGTGGTAGAAATTTTAAAAAAAAGAAGTTAAACACTTCGAATAAAAAAGAGTTATTATAATATATGAGATAAAAAGGTAAGGAGAAAATTATGGCACAGATAAAGGATATTTTTGAACCGGTAAAAACTTTTATAGTGGAAGAGAAACAGGTAGATGGGCAACATATAATTGGTAGAATGAAAGGGCAGTTTGGTGTTGTTGATGGGTATAGTAGGAATAATAGGTTTTACAGTAGAAGATTATGGGAAAATGTACTAAAAGATGAAAATGTATTAGAAAAACTAAACAATAAAACTTTCTTTGGAATGATTGGACACGAAGAAGAGTTGAATGATAAGACTATAGGGGAAGGTAGGGTTAGCCACATTGTTACTGATTTAAAAATTGAAGATGATAAGGTTATTGGAGAAGCATTGATATTAAATACACCTGCTGGTAGAGTATTAAATACATTACTCAGGGCAGGAAGTAAATTAGCAGTATCAACCAGGGCTAATGGAGTGTTTGAAGGAAAAGATGAACACGGGGCAGATATAGTTAGCCCGGATAAATATGAACTTATTAGTGTAGATATAGTTAGCACACCAGGGATTTTACAAGCAAAACCACAATTAATAGAAAGTTTAAACAGTGACTTTGAGTATTGTTTTGGCAAGAAAGATGAACATTTGGAACAAAAAGAAGTTATTAATAAAAAGGAAAATAGTAACATACAAGAAAAAACCAATTTGGAGGATAATAAAATGAATGAACAGATTTTCGAAACATTAACTAGAGAGAAAAATAGATTGCAAGAAGACTTAACAAAGGCAATCAATGAAAGTAAGGAAGCTATGAGACGTAATGCTGTATTGGAAAGTGATTTAAGAAAAATAAGTGAAGAATTAAAACAAAAAAATGAATTACTGGAAAAAGTAAAACCATTAAAGAAGGTAGTAGAAAAATTGATAGAGAAAAATATCATAACAGCAGATGGAGACACAAATAAGGAAATAGATATGTTGGATGAAGCTTTGGAGAAAGCTATTGATATGGCTAATGAACTTCATAAAAATGAAGTATTTGTAAAGAAAGCTGAAAAGTATGACATACTAATACAAGAATTAAAGGAAAATCAGTTAATTGAAAATGAACACACTGTAAATGAGGACATAAAGGACTTAGTAACATTGATAAAGAAAACAGATACAATGTTTAAGACTATGAATGAAAGTAAGATGAGAGAAAAGGTACAACAGTATGCTCAGAAATATAGTTTACCTGAATCTGTAGTTAGAGAACTTTGTAAAAAGTTTAAGGGCAATGATTTAGAGGTTATGTTAGAGAAATTGTATGAAAGTAAGAAAATTGAAAAAAGATATGGGTTTAGTACTAAGATTGAAGAGACAAAGAAAAATAAGAAAGGAGATAAAGGAGACAAGAAATTCAATACATTAGGTGAAAGCTTGTTACAGAGATTTAGTGAGTAAAAAATGATAGAATTTCTAATGAAAAGATTAAGACTAACACTTTTAGTCCCTAATCTGAACATTAGATTTATTAATAAAAACAAATAAAAGGAGAATAAAGGAAATGGAAAAAATTAATGAAGTAGAAAAACTAAGAAAGATTGAAAATTTAGCAGAGGATTACTACAGGAAATATCGTCCTCAAATGAAGATTTTAGAAAAATCTCCATTAGCAAAAGTAAAGAAAAGTATATCCGCGTATGATGTATTTTCATTGGGCAAGATGTTAGAAAGCTTTGACAGTTATATGTCTATATGTGAAGAAGAGGGTAATGTCAATATGTTAGGTAAAATCCCTCTTATTGCTTATGATGTACTGTCTGTTGCTTATGGTACTTCTATATTACCAATTATAGCAAGTGTTCAAAATGTGGAAGAGGAAAGAGGTATAGTTTACTTCAAGTCAGTAAGAGTAGGAACAGACAAGGGTAATTTAAAAGATGGCGATGTATTAGCTGATGTTGAAAGAGGTAGAGTTATAACACCAGAAGGTTACGCTGGGAATATCTACACTTTCAGTCATACTGTAGCAGATACCAATTCTGCTAAAAGTTTCGATATTACTTTAAACCCAGACTCTTGTAGGAGAATGACAATTAAGGTAAATTGCGGAACAGCCTATGGACAAGATGATGGTGAAGGGAATATTGTAGGTGTAGGATTAAGTGGTACTGTTGATTATAAAAATGCTGTATTACATTTAGAATTTGCTACAGCACCAACACAAAATATAGTAATAACTTATCAGGGAAACTATGAATTGGAACCTGATATACCAAGGATTTATACTTTCTGGGATAGCAAACAAATAATGGCAAGAATTTACGCCTTAAAGGGAAGCATCGGTATGCTACAGAACTATGCTTTGAAAAAGAGATTTGGAATTGTAGCTGAAGAAGAGCTTGCTAATGACCTTGTTAATGAAATTAATAATGAATTGGGAGCAGATTTAATTAAGAAAATGAAATATGCTACACCAGCAATGGATTTCGACCCAGCAAGTAGTAGCTCTGTAAATTATTATACACAACCAAGATTAGGGGTTGCAGAAGTTGACCATAGAAATACTATTAGATTCAGATTAAATGAAGTTGAAAATAAAATAGTAGCTAGGGCTGGTAGAGGTATTATAAGTGGTTTAATAGCTGGTAGAACAGCCGCCGCTTATATTGGAATGAATGATAACTTTGTTAAGGTAGCTGATGGAAATGCTCTAGGTTCTCACGTATATGGCACATTAGATAACCTAACAGTAATCAGGGTAAATGACCCAACAGTATTAGACCCGAACAAAGTAATAGTTTACTACAAGGGAAATTCACCATTCGAAGCTCCTGCTGTTTATGCTCCATATATGCCTTTAGTGGTAACTAGTACACTACCTGAAGGAGTTAACCCATTAAGGCAACAAAGAGCGGCCGCTATTTGGGCTGGTATTGATGTATTAGTACCAAACTTCTTAGCTGGCTTCAATGTAGTGGAAGGAGCTCAACCAGAAGCAATAACCACAACAACACCATAGATTTAAAATACTAAAAAGGGGGGTTTTATACCCTCCTTTTTTAAATTATTAAAGGAGTTTATATGAAATATATCGTTAAAAATGTAGGTAAAAGTTATTTAATTTTAACTAATATGGGTGTAACTTTGGAATTGGATTCAAAAAAACAAAAAGAAATTGATTATGAAACTTTTAAGAAGTTAGAGAATAAGTTTAAGCTATTTAATACCATACAGATAAAAGAGATTGATGAGGATTTAGTAGAAGAGCAGGTAAAAGAAAATGAACAGGTTCCGGTTAAGAAGACGGTACAGGATTTTGAAAGTATGAAAAGAGATGATTTAGTAGAGTTGTGTAAACTATATTCTTTGCCGCATTCTAATAAGTCTAGAAAGGAGATAATAAAAATTTTAGAAGACCATTTTAAATCACCTGAAAAACTAGATGAAGGCGAAGACTACATTAAATGATAACCTTAAAAGACCTTTGGAACACCCTGTTAATTGAAACAGGGCAGTTTATTTTACAGGACAAAGATATTGAAATTGATACATTTAGATTTAAAACACTTGTTAATCGAGTATTAGCTTTATATAGTAAATATTGTCCACATTTAAAAAATTTATGGATAATGGTAAACACTAGAAAATACACATTTATAGACCCACCTGAATGGATTATGGATTTAATACCATTGGAGTTAGCTGGGATTGTTCCTTATTTTATTCGAGACCCGTGGTATATGGAACAAGATAAAAGATTATTTATCTGGGAATATAGGAAACCGAACTTGTATGTAGAGATACAGGGTAGGTATGATGTAAAAGCAATTTATTATCACACTCTTAAAGAAGATGAAAATGGGGAATTTTATATAGACACAATTAATTTTACAGATACTTTATTTTTGGATTTGATAAAAGGATATTTTTTAAGTGCATTAGGTAGAAACAGAAGAGCTTTTACATTGAATGATTTGCCTTTGACTACAGATGCTGACCAATTGGTACAAGAAGGTGAGGAATTAATAAGAGATACTACCCAGAATTTATTAGAAAATAATTTAGAGTTTTACAAGGCGTGGAGGTAATTTTTGCCTAAAAACTATTATACCATAAACAAATACATAACAATAATTGGATTAGAATTAGTAGAGGATTTTTATACTCCAAAATACCAATGGTTGTTAGAGTTAGACCTTATGCAACCTGCAAGAGTAATGGTAGCAGATAATTATAAATTCAATAATAAAATTATAAGGAATGTTTTAGTTTGGGAGAGAGGTATTATAAGGGGAGGGATTATTCCTGCTTATAAAACCATAAAAACTAATTTTGTTTTTACTGGTGGTATTATATATGATGTAGATTGGAGTGAAGGATATATTGATACTAGAAATGCTAAGATAGAAGGTGGGTTATTTAATAAGGTTAACGTAGGACAAGATGTTGTTTGGAATGGTGGTGTTTTTATTGATGGTAGTTTTTTTGGTAAATGGAATGGTGGTATTTTTAAAGGTAGTGAGTTTAATGGGGAATGGTATAAAGGAACTTTTAAGGCAGAAAAGAAAGGAAAAAGAATTTTTAATGGTAAGTTTTATAAAGGGACTTTTGGTGATGTAGATAATAGTATTTTTACAATTTTTAACGAGAAAGTTGCCAAGTGGTATGGTGGCAACTGGGCTGGGGGGTATGACAGTAAAGGAAACTTTCATGAGACTTTTGATACCCCAGACAAGTGGGGTGTAAAATGAAAACCAAAGTGCAGAAGTTTTTGGAACAATTAATAACTAAGGAACAATTTACAGATGAGGAAGCTTGGAATATAGGCACTGAAATCGGTGTTGATTTTGATAAGATTGATTTTAGACAATTTAAAATGGGGTTAGAAGTTGAAATGGAGCATGGTAAATATCCTGATATTGATATTGTTCATGGTGATCCTGTTATTGCTGGGAAAATTGCTTTGGCTCATCTATATGAGATACAGGACTATTATACAAGGTTGAAAAGAATGGAAGGGGATGCTAAAGAGTGACCTTTGAAGAATTATTAAAATATAGTTATCTATTAAGAACAGCTCACCAAGATGGTAGAACACCTGAGTTTTATAAAGGTTGGAATTATAGATTTTCTTTCTTTAATGTTAGACCATTTGCAGGAACAAGGACTATTATGTTTATGGCTGAGACCAGAAGTATAACTAACCCCAGAAAGGTAAGTTACAAGTTGATAATGCAATTTAAGGAAGTTCAGTTTAAGAAGATAACTAATCAAGAAGAGGCTGATGAGTATGCTAAAAAGAAGGATTGGAAATATGTACAAATACAGGATTTACATTTTTATTATAAACTACCTTCCTTGAAAACTGATGATGTTATGGTAAAATGTGCTTGTTTTGATTTTAGGTTTAGTTTTGAATACTATAACAAGCAATATGGAGCTTTAGTAGGGCAACCACGTCTTTATCACTCTAAGAATAAACTACCACCAAGAAATTTTAAACGCACACCAGGGGTTTGTAAACATTTGTATCATTTTGCATTGTTTTTATGTCACCCAAAAAATAGATGGGTTGATAGTAAAATTACAAGAACTATATGGGGGCTATAGTATGACCCTTCAAAAAAGTTACACAGAAAAAATACTTGAACAGGTGGCAAAGGATGCTTTTGAGTTAAAACCAGGGGATACCATATATGATTATGATCTTAATGGGGATATTATTGATTTTGCGATAGAGAAAGTAGAGGATTTAGATATACCTTTATTTAAGATAAAAGTTATTAAAAGTACTAACAATAAAGAATATAAAAATGTTTATTATGATGGGGAAATGGTGTATTTTTAGATGGCACTTTACAATGTAGAAAAGATTTATCAAAATCTATGTAGAGAAAGGTTAGCTAATTTAATCAACCAAGTTGGGTTAGACTTTTACTTATACAAACCAGAGGACACTCTACAAGACCAATTATATGGTGACTATGCAGGAACACATACTAGTAATCCGGATATTCATAGAGGGATAATAAGTAGTCTGGATTTTAGTTTTGCTGATTTATATACAGCTAGTAATTTACAAGAGGCATATTTATACACAGTAGAGGATATTGATACAGGAAGTTTAATAGGATTGGTAAGAGATACTGTACAGGTAAAAACATTTAAAGTTATTGCGAAAGAGGTCATAGGGAATACCTTAGATATTTTAAAGCGATATAAACTCACTTCTATAGATGAGTGAGCATTTTAAACAAAAAAGAGTTATTATAATATATGGAGGTGATAAAATGACTAAACAGGAAATATTTTTAAATGAGTGTCAATTAGAACAAAAGAAAAAGATAATAGTAGTTAATGAAAATAATATAAATGATTTATTAGATGAATTAGGTATAGAAAGAATACACTCTTTTTATGAAATTGATGTAGAAGATTTTTATAGAAGGTGTAAAGGTAAGGGTATTAAATTTAAAAATGCCTGTTTGGATATTGATAGATTTGGTGGTATTTCTTTATCTGATAACTCAATAATATTAAAAGGTATATTTGATAAGGTTATCTTTCTGGAGGATAAGTCGGGTATAGATGAAGGTGTTTTTAATAATAATGTTATTTTATATGATTATTCATATATAAAAGGAGGGATTTTTAATGATAAAATTGATTTATATAACAATTCAAAAATAATAAATGCTAGATTTGGTGGTAAGTGTAAAGTTTTTATATTTAAAAGTTGGAAAAAAGATGAGCAGACATTAAATATATTAAATAAAAATAATATTCAACCAAAATATTTAGATGATTAAAAAGGAGTTTAAATGGAAAAAAACTTACCATATATACAGGTAAAAGATTTACCGAGTAAAGGGTTAGCCTACCCTGAGAATTATAATATAACTTATAGACCTTTCACCTACGGTGAAGTGAAACAATACTCCACCAGTAATATATCTTTACAAGACAGAGTAAAACAGTTGATGGAAGGGATTAATGCTAATTTCGATAAATACAGTATAACATTAATGGATTTTTTATTTATTATATTATTAAGAAGGATTAGTACTTTAGGCAGTACTAATTTAAAGTTAACCTATTTTTGTAATGGTTGTCGAGAAGAGAATACAGAGACAATAAAATTAAATAATATAGAGTTTAAAGATTTAGAAGTAAAAAAATTACCATTAGTTTTGAAAATAAATGAAGATGAAAGGTATGAGTTTACTCCATTAACAGTGGGAGATTATATACAGCTATTAGATATGAAAAAGGATAATGATGATATAGCAGTAATGGCAAAACAAATGAGAAATATGAAATATGAAGATGCTTATAGAGTAATAGCTAATGAATATAGACCAGATGTAATTGAAATCTATTCGGAGATAGATAAAAAATTAAACCACGGGGTAAAACCTGTAAAGTTTAAATGTAAGAAATGTCAGTTTGAAAATGAAGTTAACCTTGATACCGGAGGTGACAGCTTCTTGCTGGATAAATTTCGTTCACCACAAAGACCTAATTCACTTCGAATTGTTTTGGATGAAGGAGCTTAAAATGAGCGTCAAAGATTTATTTGAGTTAGATTTTGCTGATACCCAAGCTTATGTGGAATTATATATAAAGCTTAAACAGGCTGAAATCGAGGAGTTAAAAAGAAAGATGGGGAGAAAATAAAAATGACTAAACAACAACAATTTTTAAAAATTTTAGAAGAGGTTGCTTTTATAGACAGGGAATTAAAATTGCTAAAAGATTATTTACCTGATGAGGATATTATTACTAATTTAATGGAGATTGCTCAACATGGTAAAGGGTACTACTTTTTTCCAGATGGTAGTTCATTTAAACTTGATAAGTATGACCTTATGAGGATTTTATTAGCTATAGAAGATTTAAGAAAGAAATTAAATAAACCCAAGTTTATCGCCTATTTGCAAAATATATTTAGTGATGGTAAGAATTTTAAAAAATTTATAAAGTCATTAGATACAAATAATTTTATGTTAGAACCTAGTTTTGCATAGGAAAATTATATGACTAAACAACAACAGTTTTTAAATATATTTGAAACCAAAATAGATGCAGATAATGATGTAGTTGATTTATATAGTTTGAAAGTAGGTGATGTTGTAGTAAATTACGAATTAGAAAATGGCAAGAAAATAGATTTTAAAGTGAAAAAATTAATAGATAAAGATGAACCTTTACTTCTTATTGATGTCTTAAAAAGTAATGATAGTAAAGTTAGTCCCAATAAAGATTATCAATTCAATGGTGAGGTAGTAGAATGAAAGTCAGTCAGATGGTATTAATAAATATAATAACATTGCTATACACCAGATTTAGAGGGAATATTCAGAACAAGGCTTCAGTTAGGAATTTTTTTGCCGCTAAAGACCCCGTTTTATTAAATATTCTAGACCAATTCAGTGATGATGAGTATGCTACCGCTGTTCAGTTGATAAGAAGGCTGGGAGCAAAACCATAGGGGAGAGAGCTATGAGCAATAATAGACTAAATAAAATTTCGCAAAAAATTAATGAAGGGTATAAGGATTTATGTATGCTTAAATTATTAAGGCTTAATCAGATGTTAAGTAATAAATTGGAAGGTCATTCTAAGGTAGGTTTTATTAGACATAAACCCAAATTGTATGTAGTAGTCTTTGACCCTGATGAGGCTGTAGGGTATGGTTATTCAGACCTATTTAATCCCAACCGCATTGAAGATAGAAAGAAAAGAAACAAGATAAAACACGAGTTTGATTTAAAAAAAGAAAGAGAGGTATATGATTATCTTGAAGAAGTAGAAAAAAATATAGAGGCTATTAAAAATCCTTTAAAGTTTGATTTCGGAGGCTTTTTCAAAAAAATACCACCTAATATAATGTATGGAAGTTTACCATAAATAAAATTATGACTAAGCAAGAGCAATTTTTAAAAGAATTATAAGTGAACAAAAAGAAATAGTAACATTTAAAATGGAAAAGAGTTATTATAATATATGATAATAAATATGGGGGTTTTAAAATGGATGAAATAAAAGAAGTAAGTGAACCCGTAAAAAAGGTAAAGAAAGCAGATGTAAAAGGTTTATTAGTAAGTAAGTTGGATTACCCGGTAGTAATTGACTACAAGGACTCCAAATTACAAGTACCACCTAATGCAAGATTAAAGAACATTGTAGCAAGTCATATCAAAGGTAATTTGCCCAAAGGCTTGTTCTTTGTGGAAACTAAATAATAAGGATAGGAGGATAATATAAGATGGCTATAAGCGGCGCACCAAAAGTAACGTTAAGCATAATTGATAAATCAACAGTCCCACCAGAGTTTCAGGGGATTTATAGTGCAATATGTATCCCTGCTTTCAAAGGGAATACAGAACCACAGTTGATTACAAACGTAGACCAGTTTTTAAGGGAATATACCCCCAACGGGAAAATTGAGGTAGGATATGATTTAAGTTTTTACTCAGCTATGCGATACTTATTAGGAAGTAACAAGCTATTTGTAAAAAGGGTAATTGGTGAAAATGCTTTTAAGGCAGGGATAGAGGTAAATAAAAGCGGTTCAACCAATCCCAGTGTAGCTTTATCTGCCGGGATAGCTGACCCCAATGATTATGAATTTGGAACAGATGGGGCTTTTGTATTATATGTGAAAGATGAAGGGGAATGGGGCAATAAGATTAATGTAGAAATTATAACAGACCAGACTAAGATAAAAGAAGACCCAAGTTTAAATCCTTTCATAATTAATGTATATACGGATAGTAATGATAACTACCCTATTGAAACTTTTGTATGTAGTCTGAAAGAAAATGCTATTGATGGATATGGTAGGACAATGACTTTAGAAGAGGCACTAAAAGCAAGCGATTATATCAGGGCTTTTATTAATCCTGCTGTGGATATAAATACCGCAAGACCAGCCGCAGTAGAAAGAGTACAGTTTAGCAAGGGAGATGATGGAGACCCAGTTACAGAAGGGGATATGGTGGAAGCTGTTAGTGTATTTGAAAATAAAATCAAATACCCTATTACAATACTATTAAGTGGTGGTTCTTCATATTTGGCTTATCAGCAAAAATTAATTCAGATAGCAGAGAAAAGACAGGATTGTATTGCTATATTAACAGTACCACAGGATATAGAAAGACGTAGTGATTATCTGAATGCTGTAGTAGAATATAGAACACAAACACTAAATGCTAATACTTATTATGCCGCTCTTTATAGTAGCTGGATTAAGATTTTTGACTATATGAACGATAGAAGGATTTATATTAGTCCAGATGGGGACATAGGTGCTAAATTTAGTCAAACTTCTGAAACCTATGAACCTTGGTACCCAGTAGGAGGTTCAAGACGAGGAGTTATAAATTGTGAAGGTGTGTTAAATAAGTATGATTACGGTGAGATGGATTACCTATATGAGAACAATATAAACCCAATTTATGAATTACCCGGTAAAGGTATTCGTATATGGGGGCAAAAAACATTATTAAATAGACCCAGTAGGTTGGATAGGTTGAATGTAATAATGCTACTTATTGTAATTGGGCAGGCTTTAGTAGAGGCATTAGAGGATTTCTTATTTGAAGTTAATGATGCTGAGACAAGAAGATTAGTCTATACGATGATTGATAACTATATGGCTGGAATAAGAGGTAGAAGGGGAGTTACAGATTACTACATTTATATTAGAAGTCTAGCTGAAGAACCTAATGAAAATACACTAACCCCAGAGGTTTATCTAAAACCTGTTGGTGCTGTAGAATATATACCATTAAAACTTATTGTAGTACCTGAAGCTGTTAGCTTTCAGGTTGTAATGAATGGATAGGAGGGTAGATTAAAATGGCAAAACCGTCGATAGAAAATTTAAGAGGAATAGGTGATGTAGCAAGTGTATATAGATGGAATATGAGTTTTAGTAAATCCCCATCTGTAGACGGATTTCCGAGTAGTGAGGATATAAACTTAAGGTGTGAGAGTGTTACTTTACCAAGTATCAGTATAGAACCTGTTACCATACAGATAAGAGGGCACAAGGTATTTCAGCCTGGTATAATTGATTACGGTGGTACTTTTTCATTAACTATAATTGAGACGATTGATAACAAAATATCGGATATGATAAAAGGTTGGAGAGAGGCTTGCTGGGAAGTGGATACTGGTAAAGGTAAACCAAAGGCAGATATAGAAGCTAATATAAAATTGGAAAGACTTGATAATGAAGATAATACAATATGGACTTATGAGCTTATAGGGTGCTGGTTGCAGAGTGTAGATGGTTTAACACTTGATAGTACTACCTCTGACCCAATGAGAGTGACTTTGACATTACAATACGATTATTACAAGGAAAGTGCCTAAGAATTAGATGGCATATCCCACCATTGAAAATATTAGACAAGTGGAGTTTGATGAGGGGCATCTCTGGAATGTAAAAATTCAAGATGCCCCGGCTCCTTTTAACGACTGGTTTCCAGCTAGTGATGTAGAAATACAGGTAGGAAGTATTGACAGTAAAGAAAGTACCTTCTATATGAGTAGTTATAAAATACCAAGGAATACATCTTCTTTTCATATTACTCTAACCTATTTTGATACTCCGGACCTAAAATTAACACAGTGGTTTAGAAAGTGGATGAATGAGGATATATTAAACAAGGGAGAATATGTTACTATATTGACAGAGAGCGTTAAGCAATTTGATTTTCAAAAGTTGGATAAGAATTTAGAAGAGCAATTTTCGGATAGTTACTTTGTATATCCTGAGGGACAAATAAATATTAAAGGGAGCAGTCAATCTGAAAGTCCACAGTATAGTATTACTTTGGTTATTGTTGGGAGTGTTAATGCCTAATATCGCACAAGCCGCAAGTAATGTTTTAAAATCAACAAAAAACAATAATTTATTATTACAACGAAGTCAACAACAGGAAAAGAAATTAATCACCTCTCAAAATGTAGAAAATGCTAATAAAGGTTTACTGGCAATGCTAGCAGATGCTCGGCAAAAAAGAGAGATGAACAAAATGATTAAAAGCTTGTCAAATATGATGACCAGTTTAGTAACAAGTCAAACCATATTAGAAACCTCCCAGACAGACATTTATAATGCTTTAAAGGAACAAGGCAATAAACAATTAATAGCAAAACTGGATAATTTATTAGATAAAACCACAGAAACTAACGAAATATTAGCTAGGATAAATAAAAAAGAACCTGTTACACCAGATGAGTTAAAACAGGTATATGCCTATATAGGGGATACAAAAGAAGTTTTAGAAGCAACAGGACAACAAACCGAAGTAAGTTTAGCTGGTATGGCTAATTATCTAAGCAGTATGGTCAAGGAAACAAGCCTCAACAAAGAAGAGCAGAAAGTATTATATAAACAATTTCAGGATTTTTTAAAGGAAAACAAAAGTATAATAAAAACACAATTTAAGGATACCACTGAAGTTAAGAAATTTACCAGAATGAATTTAGATAAAACAGAACTAACTACCAGACGAATAAATACCATAAATAAATTATTAACAGAAATGGGAAAGAAAGGGACTAATAAGGAAGTAACAGTTAGGCTAGATACCTTAAATGAAAATTTTAATAAATTTACAGAAGAGCAAAAAGAATACTATGAAGAACAAGAAAGACAATCCTTTAGTGATAAGGTAAAAAGTGGATTACAGAAAGTAGCAAGCCTAGCGGCCGGGGGAGTACTTGCTGGTGGATTAACTGCTCTTATAGCAGGACTCACAAATAACGAGACCTTAGCAGTTAGAGCAGGTATGATATTAGAAGCTCTAAAAGATATTGGTGCAACTCTTTTTAGTATGTTCTTATTTATAAGAAGTGGTAAATTATTGGGTGGTATTGGAAAAGCTTTAGGATTAGGATGGATTGGTAAAAGTATAGGTGGATTTGGTAAATTATTAGGTAAGGGATTAGGAACTATATTAGGTAAAACAGGAAGTGTATTAGGTAAAGCAACCACAACATTAGGAAAAACAAGTAGTACATTAGGGAAAACAACAGGATTATTAGGTAAACTAGCTGGTGTTTTAGGTAAAGCTGGTGGTTTGTTTGGTGGTTTATTAGGTGGAGCAGGTAAGGTATTAGGTGGAGTAGGTAGAGTAGCAGGTAAGGCATTTTTACCAGTAACAGCAGGTTTTGCGGCTCTTGATGCTTATAAAGGAGTAAAAGAATTAACTGGAAAAGAAAGCTCCACGGTAGATAAAGCAAAGGCAGGAGTATCCGGGGCTGTTAGTGGATTAACATTTGGATTAATTAACAAGGAAAAAGTATATAAAACATTAGGTGGTAAAATACCACAAGAATATCAGGCTCAACAAACACAAAGCACAGTATCACCAAAACAGATAGCTTTATATTTGAAAAGTAAAGGTGTATCCGATGATAAAATAACAGGAATACTAACTAATATACAAGCAGAGAGTAATTTCAATCCTGCTGCTATAGGAGATAATGGGACAAGTGGAGGCTTATTTCAACACCACGCTAGTAGATTTGAGAAGATGAAAAATTTTGTAGGTGATGATTGGCAAAAGGATTGGAAAGGGCAGATTGATTACGCTTTAACTGAACCTGAGATGAAAGCTTATTTAAAGAATGAATATCAATCACCATTTGACGCTAGTATGGCTTTTACTCATCTTTTTGAAAAACCTGCTAATACTGGATTTCAAGCATACGCAAGAGCTAACTACGCAGGAAGGTATAATGTAGCAGAATTAACAAAATCAGAGGTAACAAAACCAGAGATAGCAAAACCAGAGATAGCAAAAACAGCTTTACCAGAAACTGCACAGTTAACACCTGTGGATTTACAAAACAGGATGCAAAAAGCTGAAATAGTAAGTCAACAAGCTCAGGTAAGTACTTATGAAATAGCTGGTAATATTATGAATAATAATATAAATAAAACTACAGCACAGGAAAAACAGAATTTAGCAATGACTAGAGTTCAGCAGGCTCCAGGACAGAAGGAGTTAAGTTTAGATGATACAGGATTAGTTTTGATACAAAGTCTTTTAACGAGTTAAATCTTATGCCTAATTTGTATTTGGATGAATTATTTGCTAACCCAAACGCTGTAGTAATAATAGACACCCCAAATGGTACTATAAAAGCATTCATAACAGACGATATACAGGTAGGTATATCAGCAGAGTATAATAGCCCATTTCAATTAGAGGCTACAGAAAGTTTTAATCAGTTTATAAAAAAGTGGTCTGGTGGTAATGTTAATGTATCTATGAAATCTGCGGCTCAAACTGTTAAATCCTGGGTAAATTCCACTTCACCTACCTTTACATTTAATTTAGCAATCCCAAGCTACAACGATAAGACAAAAGATATAAGAAAACAAGTAGGATTATTATATGGTTGTGTCTTGCCTACGTTTAGCAACGATTTTAAAGTGTACCCTCCTAATAATTATAAAGCTACCTTAGATGATTGGAAAAATCCTGATGGTACTGTTACTATAAGCGTAGGTGACTGGTTTATGGCTAAAAAACAAATCATAACAGAGGTTACGTTTACTTATAGCGCTATTGTAAATAACTATGGCTTCCCAATGTATGCCGAAGGTAGTATTACATTTTGTCCATACCGAGACTATGACCTAAATGACTTTGGTGAGATGTTTCCGGGAGCAGATATAAGTAGCTCTACCAGTAGGAATTTTAAGGGACAGGAAAGTCAGGAAGGTGGTTGGAAAGATAATGGAGATGGGAGTTTTTCAAGATAATGGCTATTGAGATTGTAGGGCAGTATTATCTAAAAATTGATATAGGTAATAGAGAGGATTTTATAATGCCTAACAACCTCAAAAAGTTTGTTTTAATTGAAGAAGCAGGTAATGTCCTACCAGTATTTGAATTATACTGTGTTGTGGACGAAACCGATTCAGATTTATGGAAAGTATTAAATGAAAATCAAGACGTCAAGATAACAATGGGTAAAGATAGCAACAATACTGAGAGTGGAACTTTTTATATTACAAAATTGAAAATATTTCCAAATGCAACAAATAACGTAGAACTAGCATTAACAGGAATGCTAAAACAAATAAATTACATAGCAAAACGCTATAACGAAATAACAGATGAAAAGAATAGCATAGATGTTATAAAGGATAAAGCTGGGCAATACTTTACAGTGGATATAGGAGATGTCCAGACTAATGATAAGCAATATTGGATTAACTACAATTTAAGTGATAAGTTTTTTATAAATCAATTATGGCTTCACGGTAAACCGAAAACTACCACCTATGGTATAGCAATATTGATGGACGATACTTTTAGGATTAGATATTTACAACCTAAAAATAATAATCAAAAAAGTTACGATTGGAGGTTTATAGTAGAAAGGACTGAGGATACAGATATTGATATTGGTGCTGATTATACTTATAAGAGCGAAAATGGATTTTTGAACATAATAGGTGGATATGGTAAGACTAAAAAGATACACGAGTTAGAAAAACAGGATTACACTGATATAGAGAGTAAAGATGGAGAAATATTTTTTGCTAATACTGATACACTAAATAAAAATACTGATGTAGAAAAGAAAGTTACAAGATTAGCTCCTATAAACGAAAATACACATAAAGATTACTGGCAGGCATATATAGATAACGTTACTCAACTATGCACAACCTCTACCTTATCTTTTACCAATAGTTTTTATCAAAGGTATGAAAAGATACACCCTTTAGATGTAATAATGGTACAACACCCAGATAAGGAACACAAAGTATTCGATTATATAAGTGGACTTTATATCATTACAAAGGTAGTAAGGAATATTGATGCGCAGGGATTAGTAATACACGTGGTAGCTAATAGGGAGACTCCAAATAAGATAGAACAAAGTAAATCAACAGGTAATATGATAAATACTCAACAAACTCAATCCCAACAACAAACTCAACAACAACAAGCTCAAACTACAGGTGCTGAGGAACAGGAAACTAAACCTAAACCTAAAACACCAGAGCAACAGATACAGGATAAGGGAGTAACACAGGTAAAAGATAGTAGTGGACAACCTGTAAAAGATGTTAATAAATATTTAGCAACAACGGAAGGAAAAAAGTTAATGGATACTGTAACTAAAACAGGAGCTCAGTTAAGTAATGCTACAGTTTCAATTAAGGACGATGCCCTAAATGTAGAGAATGGTAGTATATTAGGTGGTATATTTAACACTGCTACAGTATTGATAAATGCTTATGCAAGTGCAGGTAATTTTTATGATAAGGTAATGGGTATAAAACGTTCAATCTTTAGAGGTGGGGATTACTGGAGAAATGTAATCATAGACGAGGGTAGCCAAATACTTGGTGGTTATTTTAATGATGTGGTGGAGGCTAATGGTGGGAGTGAAATATTAGGTGGAGTATTTAATGGTGCTGTAAAGGTAGCTAATAGTGCTTTAAAAGGTGGTAATTATAAAGATGTAATTGCTGATGAGGGGAGTAAGATTGCTGGTGGGGTTATAAATGGTAATGCTACAATAAGTAACAGTGAAGTATTGAGTGGAACTTTTAACGGAGCAACAAAAGTTGCGGCTAGTGCTATAAAAGGTGGTAACTTTACCAATGTAGCAATAGATGAAGGTAGTAAGGTAGCAGGTACAGCAGTGATGCAAAATGCTACAATAAAGAATAGTGAATTAGCTAGTGCTACCGTAAAAGGGACAATTAATGCTACTAAGACAGTGATGAAAGGTGGGGATATAAATGATGCTATTGCTAACGAGGGGACTAGAATTTTAAATGGGACTTATAAAACAGTAACACTTAATCAAAACGCTGAGATGAGTGGTGGGACTGCTAACACTATTAATGTATCCTCAGGTTGGACAAGTAATGCTAACACCGTAGATTTTATAAAAAATAACGAAGGTGTATGTTACGACAACTTACAGATAGATGGAAATCCTGTTAGTGTAGATGAGTTTTTAAGAACCTTTGGAGAATAAAATATGGCAGAAACTTTTGAATCTAATAAAGATTATATTATAAAAATTAATAAAAAAACAGGAAATTATGATATAGCAGAAACCAATTGCTATTTAGATGTAAACCCTGAAAATTTAGTAAGTATAACACAGGTGGATACTACTAATTGGAAATTAAGTGTAGGGGATATAACTAAAACTTATAATCTTAATTTATATCTGTATTCAAAAGATTTACAAGGTTCAGAGGATAAATTAATAATAGATAGTATTTTTGAAGGAGTGTATGAAGAAGTACGTGTTTGGTATGGTGACACTACCTATGCTATGTGGGGGCAATATACAGATAATATCATATCTGCGGGTACTATAGAAAGTATTAATTTACAAACCTTAGGTAACAGTACACAGATTTATGATGATATAAATAAAAATTTACAAATGGAAGGGGCAAACAGTGATGGTTCTAAGATTTATATAAAAAATAATATAAATATAAATGGAGTAGATACTCTTAACCCTACCCAAATGCAAGTTTTTAATGGGGTAAATAATACTGTATCTGTAGTTGATTTTACACAAAATGTCGAACAAAGTAATAGATACTATGGTTGTGCCTCTACAGGGACTTATGGTTTTTGGACAGGTTATATATCAACCTCTAACGCTAATATAAGAAGTGTTAGATTTAATTTAAGTAATTTAAATGATAGTGTATTATGGGGCGATACTGATTTAGGATATACTACTTCTAATTATCTAAAACTTCAAGGGCATTGTAGTAATGGTAGTTTAGGTATGATAAGTGAAATTGAGTTTACAAATAGGGTTTCCGCATACGGTAAAATATATAGTTATAATTTAACAACACCTTCGCAGTGCGTTTACTGGAATACTTTAAATTATAATAATATATGTAGAACACCCTACTGTAGTTCTGATAGTAATACTAACAAAGGGTTTTTTCATAGAAAACCTATTAGTAATGATTGGTATTATGTAGATATGGTTACCACTGGGCATTTAGTAAGTTATGGGTCATTAAGTAAAAAAAGATATAATGCTATTTCAACCACGAATGGAAATGATAAAGGTATAGTAATGGGTGGATATGCTGGTAGTAATATTGATTATAGTAATATTAGTACAACCACCAACTATGAAATATTTGGTATAAGTAGTTTTGATAGTGCTTCTGGTTCAGGGGATTTAATAAAAAACCATTATTGGGGAGTAGGAAGTTCAGGGAATTAACCTATGATATTTAAAGTTATTGATTTATTACAACCAGAGAACGTTCTTGATATAATATATAATGGTACTGTGGTTGATAATGAAGATGATAAAAAATTAGGTAGGATTAAAGTAGAGATTAAAGGTTTACTGGAAGGGGATAAGGATAAACTACCCTGGTGTTATCCTCTAAACGGTTATGGATTAGGAGGTAACTCAGATGTGAGCTGGTTTAGTGTACCTGAGAAGGATACACAAGTAGCAGTAGTGTTCCCGTTTAAAGACATATATAGCCCAATGTATATAGGCTATTTTCAAAACGATAAAACACACCAAACTGATTATGATACTAATTACCCTGAAAGATATGGTTGGAGAGATAGTACTGGAAATGTTTTGTATATAGACAAGAAAGATGAAGAGATTAAGTTTACTCATAGCAGTGGTAGTACATTTAAGATAGACAAGGATGGTAATATTGAGATAGAGAACACAGGGGATGTTAAATGGCATACCAAAGGAAAGGTGGAATGGAATGCTGATGACGACTTTACAATTACCGCTAGTAATATCTATCTCAATTAAACATTTTGAATGAAAAAGAGTTATTATAATATAATAGGAGGATTTAAAAAATGGCTAATAAAAGAAAGATTAATGTTCAAGCAAGTGTAGAAATTGAAGGAATGCCTGTATTGGAGTTCTTTCAAAATCGAGTAAAAACAGTAATAAGTAGTGTAAAAAGTAAATTAGATAAATTACTTAATGGGCTACATTGGAGTTTATTACAACCATTTCAATTCATACAAAACATAACAAACAAAATAGAGGATGCTGGAGAGGATATAAAAAACAGTGGTGCCTTTGGTGAAGCAAGTAATGCTATATCAAATATTTTAGCAGAATTATCAGAATCAGATTTGGCAGAAATAACACAGGATAAAGTACAAGAAATAGCAGAAAAGTTAAGAGGTAAATTATCTATAACAAAAAACTTCACTAAACTTATGGATTTTGATTTAGAAGATAAAATACAAGGTATGTTTGGTAATATTATAAAAGGAGCCGATAAGGTAGCTAAAGATAAAAATTTAAGTTTATTCATTGTGGAACTAATTAAGGCATTAAGACAATTAAAAGCCGACACTGTGGATGATAGCCTTAGAGTTATTTTAAAGGAATTAAGTGATATAGTTAAGGCGGATATAACTATATTTGGTATGATAGCAAATACAATAGGTAGTAGTGTTATTAATATAGCCAACCTACCAGCACTATTATTAAATTTAGTTAAAACATTTTTAGTACAAAATCCTATGTTAGTATTCCCAGCTATCTTGGAAGTTATTACTAGTAGTATAAACATATTACGAGAATTGATAAAAATAATAATTAAAACAGATATAGAAGATTTTGAAAACTTTATAATAAATGTAAGGAATGCAGTTAATGATGATGCTATATTAAATGTATTTGAAAGAATAGCTAGAAGTATTTATTCAATAGTTAAAAAGATATAATAGGAGATAAAAAATGAATAAGAAAGGTTTTACTTTAGTGGAACTTTTAGTAGTAATGATTATTATAGCAATATTAACAGTAATGTCCATACCTATGTATAATGGATTTAGAATGAATGCTAGAAATTCAACAGCACTTAACGATATTAGACACTTGAGAGATATGTTAGAAAATTATTATGCGGCTTATCTTGTTTATCCCTCTGGACTTTTCGAGGGGGATGATGCTAGTGGTGGAGTATGGAGTAATCCCGGAGGTGGCGGAAATAAACGTAAGGTGATGGTTATTAAATTAAGACCCTCTTCTGAAGTGACTTTTTATTATCAAGTTGACCCAATAAGGGAAAACTATGTAATAGCTACAAAACATACCAGAGGGAATAGAATTTACTCAACTTCAAATCTAGTAAGTATGTTTCTTCAATACGAAGATGAAACATTGATTGGAAAAACAGGAGCTGACAGTGGGGTAGCTATACCTCAGATTACCACAGGGACTACAGATAGTGATGTAGCTTTAAGTTATCTTAATAGTGGTTGGGTATATGTAAGTGGTGAACCAGTTGAAGAAGGTGCTGAACCTGAAGCAGAACCTACAACAGAATAACAATGCCCAATTGCGGTAGGAATCAGGCAGACAGTGCAGGTGGGACTATTATAGGAGAAATAGCTAATACAGTATTCGTTAATAATAATGTAATAGCTGTAGTTCCCGATGATGTAGCTCCTCACGGAGATGGAGAACATAGT
Source organism: Deferribacterales bacterium UBA4806 (assembly GCA_002402635.1). GTDB lineage: Bacteria > Chrysiogenota > Deferribacteres > Deferribacterales > UBA228 > UBA228. Next base: position 6,137 of record DHGE01000072.1, on the reverse strand, counting down.
AGTCCAGTAATGAATGAAGGTTCTAGCAATGTATTTGCCTGTGGACATAAAGTGTGCAGAAAGGGAGATAAAGCTACCTGTGGGCACGCTTTATCTCCCGGAAGCAGTAATGTATTCGTAAATGGTGGATAAAATGTTTTTTACTTTAACTATTTGTTTAATATCCTTGTTTGTAGTGGCGATGTTAATTTTTGAATAGAGGTTAGTTATGAGTAAAATTGTACAATCAGTTTTAGACACCTTGATAGATTTGTTTATGTTTGGGATTTTTCTTTTTATAATATATGGTATAACAAAGGTGATTAGTGTTCTACATTAACCCGGCTATTAATACTAAAAACAAGTTTGATTTAGAAAACTTTTTACAATTTACAGATGGTTGGTATTGTCCCACAAACAGTGCTTTAATAGATTTTATAAAGACAATAAAAAGAAGCGGTACTTATATAGTTAGTGAGGAAGGAAGACCAGATTTAACTAGCTATAAATTATTTGATGATGTTCAATATTGGTGGATTTTAATGCTATATAATGATGTGATTAGTGTAGAAGATTGGACAAATGGTTTAAGTATAACAGTACCTTTATTATCAGATTTGGAAACCTTATATTTTAATTTAAACTTTTACAGTAAAACAAGAGGTATTTAAAATTGCCCATTTACAGTGACATAACCCAATTTATTGAAACACAAAATAAGAATACACTTGATAAAGTAATAAGTAAAACTGTAGTAAATGCTAATGTAACCAAAGCACCAGAAGGAACTTATCTTAACTACGATTTGGATAGTATTTGTGAAAGTATTTATAATATAATCACTACAAAAAAAGGAGAACGTATATTCCTACCAGATTTTGGTAATGAATTAGATGACATATTATTTGAGCCTATAAGTCCTGAAACTGCTTTACAGTTATATAGAAGGCTAATTTATCCTATTGAAAAATGGGAAAAGAGGATAAAAATTGATTATAATAAAACAGTAATAAAACCCAATGTGGATTATAACACTTACGATGTCACACTGGTGTTTAGTATAGTAGGATTACAGGATAAACAATTTACGTACCAAGTTAGTCTTGGGGAAGGTGCTTAATGGCTATTATAAATAATACAAGTCTGAGTTATGACCAGATAAAACAAGATTTGATGAACTATATAAGGAAAAAACCAGATAATGCTAGATGGTTGGATTTTTTAGAAAGTAGTACCGGGCAAACTATAATTGAACTTATGGCTGGATTAGGAGCTTATGAAAGCTATCAGAATTTAATGGTAGTCCGTGAGTCATTTCTAGACACAGCTCAACAACTTAGCAATATTATTGAAGCGGCTTTTGATAGAGGACTATTTTTAAATCCTTCCCAAAGTTATACACTACAACTTCATTTACAAGCTGATGATATATTTATTGAAAAAGGTGAAGAAATAGGTAGTTTAGCTGACTATAGTGTATATGCTATGGAAAGTAAACAGATTGTAGGCACTGGTTTTATAAAAGTAGTAGTGGGTAGGAAACAGGTATTTAGTCAAACCTTAAGTGGATTGCAACCTTATAAGACATATAGATTTCTAACCACCTATAAATACCCTGCTTTTGAGATTGAGGAGTTAAGACTGGACGAGGATTTAATTATAAATCTACAAAGTGATTTAAACTACCTTAAATTCGAATACAATGATTTTGTGTTAAGAAGGGTATTACCAGGTGAGGTCAGGATTTACACTGGTAATGGTATTTTAGGTTATACGAATGATTTTAGTACAAGGTTAACCTATACTGTTACAAGTTATGGGGATGATATAAAAACAAAATACAACGAGGACATAAATTTGAATATAGAAGCTACAATACTAAACAGAGAGGTAGTCACTTATCCTTCCTTTAGTATGCAAAAAGAAGAGATAAGAGTTACTGGTATTTATTATCCTCTGGATGGAAGGATTGTCCAAGACCAAGATTACGAAAGTGCTATTATAAAGTATTTCGGTGGAGTAATATTAGATTGTGTTAGTTATAATACAGACCCAGACCAGCAGGTTTATATATTGTTTAATGACAGTGCTAATATAGAATATTATTTGGAGCAAATAGGTATTTTAGTAAACAAGAAAAAAGCAATGGGAATACAGGTATTTCTACACCCATTAAGTTTAAGTAATGGGATTACTTTTGACTGTGGGTTTTATGTAGAGAGTAAATATTACTCTGAAAAATTGTATCAGGATGTTTTAAAGTTTTTCATTGATTATAAAATATTATACAAAATACAAAGAGAGGATTATATATTGACAGAGTATGATTTAGCTATTGAATTGACTAATAGGTTTGATATACCTTTTTACTGTAAAAATGTTAACAATCAAATAACAATACCACAGAATAATTTTTTGAATAAGATTAATATGACATTAGATAGTAGGGTGAGAGTATAATATGGCAGATTTAATAAAAAACAGCAGTTATAAATTAACTGTAAGTAAAAATACAGGAACAGGGGATATTATTGACAGTAATTGTTATCTGGAGACAAATGTAGTAAATGTAACTATAACAAAGGATAACGTTACTAATTACTATATTGATGTAGGAGAACTAACCGCTGAAACAAGTAGTAATTTACAGGTATGGGCAAAGGATAGCTTTGGATATGAGGATACCTATACAGAACCTTGTAATTTCTTATTAACAGCACCATTAAAATGGTATGGCAACACAGCCTTTGCTATGTGGGGGCAATATGATAATAATACCTCTACAGGAACTATTGAATCTATTAATTTACAAACTTTAGGTAATAGTACTCAGGTTTATAGTGATATAAATAAAAATATTGGATTTGAAGGTTCTAATAGTAGTAATTCTAAAATATATACAAAAAATAGAATTTTAAATGGTATTGTAGATATTATAAATCCTACACAAATGCAGGTTTTTGATTGTGTAAATAATACCGTATCTGTTACTAATTTTACTCAGGTAGCTGAACAAAGTAATAGATGGTATGGTTGCTCTTCTACCGGTATATACGGATTTTGGACAGGATGTATATCATCTTCAAACTGGACGGTAAGAAGTGTTAGATTTAATTTAAGTAATTTGAATGATAGTGTATTATGGGGAGATACTAATTTAGGATATTCTTCTTCTAATCCTACAAAATTTCACGCTCATTGTAGTAATGGTAGTAAAGGTATGATAAGTGATGGAGTGGGTTTTGAATCTCAAAATGGTAAAATATATAGCTATGATTTAACAACCGCTTCCCAATGTGTTTATTGGAATACATTAAACTATAATGCTCAAAGAAGAATACAATATTGTAGTTCAGATAGCAATACCAATAAGGGATTTTTTAATAGAAACCCTGGTGATAGAAGTTGGTATTATGTAGATATGGTTACTACGGGGCATTTAGCTAGCTATGGAACATTAAGTAAATTAAGATATAGTTCTATTTCTACCACAAATGGAACAGATAAAGGAATAATAATGGGTGGATATAGTGGTGCGCCAGATGATTATGATAATGTAGGTACTACCACAAACTATGAATTATTCGGTATAAGTAATTTTAGTAGTGCTACAGGAGCAGGGAATTTAATAAAAAACCATTACTGGGGAGTAGGAAGTTCAGGGAATTAAATGACAGTACAAGACTACGTAAATGATATATTAAATAATCATATAGAAAACACAATTCAACCTTTCATTGACTCCTTAAATAATAGCACCAAGACCGAGTTTGCCTATTGTTACGAAAACTGTAAAATTGAAATATATGTTAATTTTACCAAGTTTATGAATCAATACTTAAATTATTCTACAGATTTTACCAGAGATAACCTAGTTTTACCCATAATTGACTATTACCTATACAATAAACATTTAGATATTCCTTCCTTTAACAAATTATTTTATATTGTTTTTTCAAACAAGAGGACTTTTAATGAGATATTACAGATATTTAAAAATGATAGTTATATTAAGTACTGGTATATTATTGATTATGAAGATTACTTTAAAACTATAAACTATGTCCCAGAAGCTAAAAGGCAAGACACTGTTTTTACTTTTACTTCCCAGATATTAGATTACTTATTATTGCGAACCTTAGACAGACCCAAAGAGTATGAATTAAATGCTTTGATAGAAAGATTACTAAAACAATACACAGATAAGGAAGCAGTACTAAGTTATTATAATAAATTTATCAGACCTATATTGGGTAGCAGACACGCTTTAGAAAATTTATTTGATTTGTTAGAACTAGAAGTAAGGTTAATAGAATGGCACGAGAGCTACCTACCTATTAGACCATTTTGGTTCATTGAGGAATTACAGGTATATAAGGAAAGCTTAAATATAGATGACCTGATAGACCTGACTAATATGGTTAAAAATGAAAGAAGTAAATTAGTTAGAATTAAAATGCCGGAATGTCCTGATATGATTTATTTGGATTATACTTTTTTGGATAGGGATATATTAAGCACGTTCCCAGCTATTATGTATAAAGGAGTTAATATTTGTTTGTATGAAAAACATCCTTCCTTAATACAGCTAGAAGGATTAAATTTATTCAATATTCAAAATACCATCAGGAGTCAGATTTACACAGAAGGATTTATTTGGGACTGGGACTATTATGATTATACTTATTTCAAACCAGTAACATTAAGTGGAGGGGAGGTAATTCAAACCACGGTAGGTGGAGACCCATTAGCAAGACAATGGACAGGGTACTGGGTGGGTACGTGGCAAGACCAATACACTATAGATGCGGATAGTAATCATATAACAATTTAAAAGGAGAGGATAAATTTATGAAGGATTTTATAAAAAATGTGGATTATGCTATAAAGAAATACCTATTGATGGCTAACCACCAGAATAACACAAACTCTATACAGAAAAATAAAAATATCTTCAGAGTAATTGAAAGAAATTTTAAACAATCTGTTATCATATATCTCGATAAAGAACTATTATTAGAAAATGAAATGAATACAAATGGTGATTATAGATTTTGTTTAACTTATATAGAAGAAATAAACAATACCACTGTTAAAACACAGTATTTCATTACTAACAACATCAAAAAAATAATACGCAGAGAATTAGATGGATTTACTGTAGAAATAAGTAAACACGATTACAAGTTTTTAGAAGAGAATAGTTATTTTGTTTGGGAAGGGCTATTAAATATCCTCATAGAAAAAAATAAAAACTTGGTGAAAGATTTTATTAATGAGTAAACATTTTTAATAAAAAAGAGTTATTATAATATAGAGGAGAAAAATTATGTTAGTAATGCTCGATAAAGGACATACATTACATTGTTTAGCTATGAAAAATAGATTATACCACTTGGCTATTGGGACTTTACCTGCGGGTTATCCCGATGTATGGAGTTCGGAAACGCCTAACAGTGCTAGTGAAGCAAAGGAAACTGTGCTAACAAGAAGTACAGGAACTTTAACAGATACCTTGCCCAATGTAGGTGTTATAAAAATAATTTATGCGAAATATCAGTCCACTGTTTATGTACAGGATATTGATTATACATTAGTTCAGAATACTATTGAATGGAAAGATACTGGACAAAGACCTCCTGATGGGGCTGTTTATAATGTGGCATATAGATTTATTAATTTAGGATTAACAGAACTGGTGCAAGAAGTAGCAAGAAGGAGAGCTACCAATGTAAACTTTGCTGAGGAAAGTCCTCAGGGAACAATAGCAGTGGGAGGTAAATATTGGAGTATTGTGGAATATCCTACACCATACCTTTATCTAAATTTTGAATATGATGTAGATGAAGCATTAAATTACACCATATATCAAACTGGTGTTTTTGTTGATACGGTGCTAAAAGAAGGGGTTAGTACCAACCTGTATTATATTACACCAGACCAGATTGCTAATAAGGGATACCTGTATTTAATTGAAAATGTTATACCTTTTGCCCGTGTTCAGGGTAAGAGGGAAAAGTTTGAATATATTTTAAACTATTAAGGAGTGTGAATATATGGCAGAGCTAAATGAAGACCGTATCTCACCACTGGACAATAGTCCAGTAGCTTTTAGCTACAGAGATACCAGCAGACTAACAGGAGGTAAAGGTTGTTAG
>DHGE01000161.1:13823-21697 GCA_002402635.1 Deferribacterales bacterium UBA4806 | reverse complement strand
AGTTTTCCCTCTAAAACTTTCTTTTTAAAGTTAATATCCTTGGATAGTGTAAACAAAAGTGATTGGTAATGTTTCACCTTTATATTATTAAATTTCATTATATAGATCACTTCTTCAGGAACTTTAGAAAAATCATTGGAAATCTTCAACATTGTTCCATTCTGCCCAACATATAAAGGAACTTTATTGGCAAGGTATAAAAGAACTCTTACCTTTTTAGGATTGTTATAATCACCAATCCTTATTTTCTTTATAAAACCATCAAAATCATAGGTCTTTGTACCAACATAATTATCAATGCTGTATAAATCTATATAAAATTCTCCATCTTCAAGATATCCATAATCATATCTTACAATCCCTTTAACAACTAAATCTAATACAAAGCCACTATTGCTGTTGCTAACATTAATATCATATATAGCCTTAGATCTATTCATATCACTTGGTTCTATTGATTTATATAAGCTTCCAACCCCTGAAAGAACACCAACTGTTTCAGCAAATTTTAATGTAACTGAAAGATTTCCTCCGGCAACATCATATAAATAATCAGCACCTTCTTTTAATAATATTTCAATAGTGACATCAGTTGATGTTGGGTAAATCGCAATTCCCTCAATTTTATCATCACTATATGAATAATTGAGAACACTTGGATCAAGATCTGCCAGTGGTATATTAATTATTAATTTATAAGGATTTTTTGCATATGTTAATTTGTATTTTATATCTTCACTACCTTTAATTGTAACCATATACTCGGCTTCTTTTACCTTTACAACGCTCAGATAAGATATATATTTATTCTTCTGGTTTAAGTTATCATATTTTGCACAAGCTACTATAATAACTAATATCATTATCATAAAATATTTTATATTTAGATAATACTTCATGATTGCTCCTCCCTTGATAACCTTAATTCTTTTATTGATGTGTGGTATTCACCAAAGATATCCCTGTTAGTTTCCCTAACAAGTAGAGCACTTGCAGTTATATCAATGATCACTCCATCGGCATTACCTATTTTATCGCCAATGCGCACAAAGAATATTTGTCCCAAAGCTTCTACAACTCCTACCTTTCCTACTTCAGAATCAAGAATTCCTACAAGCTTTATTTTTTCTAAAGGAATTAATAAAGGATTATCTTGATCACTTCTTTTCAAGCTTGCCAGATATTCTTCTATGGCTGAGGAAAAAGGATTTTTATTAGCCACATATGAAAGCGGAGAACTTCCCTTAGCAAAAGTTTCTTCAATGGCTTTTTCAACTGCTTCATACCTGGCATAATCAGCTTTAGCTGGTTCTGTAACTTCGGGCATAGAAGGCCGTTCCTTAATATCAATTAACTTGCTGTCACAGCCAATTAATAATAATATAAAAATTAAATTAACGTACCTCAAATGCTACTCCATACTAAATTTAAAAGCACTAAAAGTTCCCTTTAATACGAGACTTGTCTTATCAACACTCCCTTTTATAGGACTAATAGTAAACTCTTCAGCATTTATAATATTCTGTAAATTATTTAAACTATATAAAAATAGTACAATGTTCATAAATTCACCATCTAGAAGTACATCAAAAGTAATTTTTGATTGAAAGTTGTCAACTTTCATTATACTCCTTCTGCCTGTCTCATAAATATTTAACTTAACGCCCATACTCTCAGAAAGATTGATAAGCTCATCATATAATATATTAGGGTTGCCCATTTCATCGGATAAATAATTTTTTAACTTCTCCCAGAGAGACCTGGCAATTTCCAGCTCTTCAAGTGCCACACTGTATTTGTCGTCAGTCACTTTCGGGCTTAAGTTAATAATCTCGTTAAATACTTGATTATACTGACCCTGTTTTTGTTTAATTATCTTAACTTTTGGTGAGTAAAATGCAAAATAATAAACAATTATAATAATAAATATAACTATTCCATATATGGCTAGTCTAAAGCCTAATGGCAAGTCTTTCAATTAAACACCCTCTTTCACACTAAAATTGATTAGAAATGCATTAACATCAAATTCTTTTTGTGTTTCTGAACTAACTCTTTGCAATCTGACATTTGAAAATAAATCATTCATAGTAAGGTTATTAACAAATATATTTACAGAAGATGTTCTTAAAGCATTCACCTTTAATTGAACAATATTCTCCTTCGCATTGAAATCAAGATTGCTTATCCAGCAGTCATCGGGTGTTGATTTTTCTAATTCCATAAGGAGCTTATAATAAATTGATACTCTATCTTTAATTTTTAATACAACATTTATTTTATTTAAAATATCATCAATGTCTCTATAACTTTTTATTATCTCAGCATTTCTCTTTTGAAGAGGCCTTAAAAATCCATTCAGTGAATCAATTTCAGCAGTAATAATAGAATTTTGAAAATTGAGATTTTTATTTATTAAAACCATAGTACTAATGATACCAATTATTACTATAATTAATATAAAAACCTCGAGTATAAAAAAATTAAAATAAGAAAAAAATATTTCTAATTTACTTTTTTTCTCAAGTAGGTTTATCTTAATCATTTGTCATCACTATCCATCCTCAATGCTAAACCAGTTGCGATATTAAATCTATATAGACTATTTTCTATTAATTCATCAGCTAATGCACTATCTATTTCTATTCTTTCATAGGGATTAAAAAAAATAGTGGTTTTATCCAATGTACTGTCTAAATACTCTTTAAAACCAGGTAGATATACACCACCACCACAAATATAGAAGTTACTTATTTCTACTCCGCTCTCCTTATGAACACTTCTTAAAATATTATTTATTGATTGGCCCAACCTTCCATAAAATTGGTTAATTAATCCTTGGCTCTGAACATCACTATCAAACTTCTCTTTGTTTTTTAACAAATTTAATACCTCTTCATAATTCATATCATACATCTGCTTTAAAAGCTCTATACAATTTTTTGTTCCCATGTCTATATCAAATGAAAATTTATACTGGCAATTTTCAACAAAAACCATATGAACTCTTTCATGACCAACGTCAATAATAGATGATAATTCATTAACATCTGGATAATTATATTCAAAAAGATTAACAAGTGCAAATATTTCGAGATCAATAGCAACTAAATTCAGCTTGGCAGTATCAAATACAAATTTGGTATCACTAATTATATCCTTTTTAGCAACTGCCATAATGACTGGAACTTTACCTGTGTCAGCCATCGGTTCTAAACTCTGATAATCAATATTCATAGTATTTGGGTCAAAATCAATGTATTGATTAGCTTCCCATCTAAATGTTTCATTGAAGTTTTTAATGTCTTCAATATTCATATCCATTCGCTTAGCTATTACCCCATACCCCTTTAGAGCAGTAATAATATTTTTATGAGAGAAACGAGATTTTTCAAAAACTTCCGTTAAAGCATCAACTACAGCAGTAAAATCGATTACTCTGCCTTCTACCATTGCATCTTCTGGTAATTCCTGAAGAGCTAAATTTTTTAAAGTATATTCATTTCTACTTCTTTTTAATTCAACGACTTTTATAGAATTACTACCTAAATCAACTCCAATAAGATTCCTTTTTTTAGCGAACATTAATTCCCCCAGATCATTCTATAAAAACAAGATTTATTGCCTGTATGACAAGCGAATCCGGTTTGATCAACTATGTAGAGAATCGAATCACAATCACAATCTATAAGTATTTTTAACACTCTTTGAACGTTTCCTGAAGTTTCTCCTTTCTTCCATAATTTATTCCTACTTCTTGAATAGTAATGAGCATATCCTGTATTTATCGTTCTCTGTAAGGCTTCTTCATTGACGTAAGCTTGCATTAGCACTTCCTTGTTTATATAATCTTGAACAACAACTGGAACTAGCCCACTTTGTTTATCCCATTTAATTATATTAAAATCCATCTTTTAATATTGTATAATACACTATAATTCAAATAGTACAAAATAAAATTTTGGGAATTCATACCAAATTAAAAATTTTTATAAAGAATATCTTTTATTGCTTTCTCCTCATTCGGATTAAGTTTAAGTCCTCTATGTTTCATAGCATATATTATTCGATCCCATTCATGTTCATTTCTATTTTCACCATAGACGATAGAAGCACTATGGCACGTTCCACATTTAATTTCAATTATTGAAAAATCCTTGTTATTCCTACTACAAGCATTTATACATACACTAGCAAATACGAGGCAAAAGCAAACCAGAAGGCATCTCAACATTTCTTAAACCTCCATATATAGTTTTTAACATAACTACTTGCCTTTCTATTACTTCTCCAGCTATAAATGCATTATCTCCATAATTACATTTCTTAACTAGCTTTAAAACGTCTTCTACTTTGTCTCTTTTAACAATTATAACTGAAACACCTTCATTTGCAACAGTAAGTGGATCAAACCCTAACATTTCACATAAATATTTTACTTCATTTTTTACTACTATATCTTCTTCATAAAGTAGAAAACCCTTTCTACATTTTTCAGATATCTCATTTAAAACTGCTGCAATTCCACCTCTAGTAGCATCTCTTGCAAAATTTAGACAATTATAATCTAGACACTTAAATAAATTATATAAATGGCAACAATCGCTTTCTATTGACCCATTAAACTGTAATTCTCCTCTGGCTAACAAGATTGCCATACCATGTCGCGCAATATCTGAAGTAATAATAATTTTATCACCCACTTCAATCGCATTATAATCATTTAATTTCTTTATTATCTTCCCTATACCTGCAGTATTAATTATAATACTTTTTAAAGACATGTTATCTACTACTTTTGTATCACCACAAACAACTTGAACATTTACTTCATCAGCGGAAGTCCTTACACTTTTTATAATTTTTTCTAAATTTTCTTTTTTATATCCCTCTGGAATTATTAACGAAAGAGACATAAACTCTGGCCTAGCTCCTGCTACAGTTAAGTCGTTTGAGGTACCGCACACAGCTAATTTACCAATATCACAATTAGGAAAAAATTCTGGAGTAACAACAAAGGAATCAGTCGTAAATGCAAAATTTCCTATATAGGCAGCATCACCCATATTAAACAATTCTGGGTAATTAAGATTTTTTAATATAACATCAACTATCAGTTGATGTGTATTCCTTCCACCACTACCGCATGTAAGATCAATAATGCTCACTTTTCACCATATATTTATAATATGCTGCACATGTTCCTTCCGTTGAAACCATACAAGGGCCAATTGGGGATTCAGGTTTACATTCCTTCGAAAATAAACTACACTCATAGGGGCTTTTCTTACCCATTAATATTTCTCCACATTTACATCCTTTTTTGTCGTAAATAGATTCAATTATCAGATCAAATTTATTTAATACATTATACTGTTGGAAATCATCCTTCAAAGCAAGACCACTTCTTTCAACACTTCCCACTCCTCGCCAAATGGAAGAAGTTATCTCAAATACATCGTCAATGTGTTGGCGTGCTAGACTATTCCCATTGTCACTTACCACACGTTTATATAAGTTTTCAACCCTAAATGTTCCATTATTAACTTGTAAAACAATAGCTCTTATTGCCAATAATATATCAATAATTTCAAAACCAGCAACAACAGCAGCCCTGTTTTTTTTAACAATTGGTTCAAAAAGATTTGTACCAGTTACAGCCGCAACGTGACCAGGACATATAAATCCGTCAATATTAAGATCTTTGTCCCTTAATATCACATCAATAATACCTGGCATTATCTTGTTATATGGAAAAACTGAGAAATTTTTTATCTTTCGCTTATACATTTCTTTTATTAAAATTGCATTAGCAGGTGAAGTTGTTTCAAACCCTATTGATACAAAAATAAGTTCTTTATTAGTATTTTCTATTTCCTTCAACATATCAATAGGAGATAAAATTATTCTTATGTCAACACCTTTTGCTTTATAGGTTAATAAACTCTCATTATTACTACCAGGAGTTTTCATTAGATCACCATAGGTGAACAATATAACATCTTCTTTTTCTAATAAAGAAAAAATGGCATCAATCTCCCCTTGGGAGATAACACACACTGGACACCCTGGCCCTGATACTAAATCTATATTGTCAGGCAAGATATCTCTTAGCCCATATTTTGCAATTGCCATAGTGTGGGTCCCACAAACTTCCATAATTTTATAACTTCTGCCTTTTATTACTAGCTTATTAATAGAAGTTAAAATGTCATTAACAATAGAAGGATTTCTAAACTCATCAATATATTTCATCAGAAAATTCTTTCAAAAATTTCAATGTCTCTTCTGCGTCCACTTCACTCAATTTAGAGATAGCAAAGCCAACATGCACAAGCACATATTCATCTATTAAGGGTTCATCTTCGAGGAGAATGGTTGAAACTTCCCTTTCAATGCCACCAATATCTACAGTAGCAAAGCCTTCACTGATTTTTATAATTTTTGCTGGAATCCCTAAGCACATATAAACACACTACCTCTTTTCCTTTTAGAATAATAAGCACCAAAAAATATCCCTATAACAAAACCACCTATATGAGCCCACCATGCTATGCCTCCTTGAAGGCCTGCCATAGATTGTAATGTCCCATTTATGAACTGAATAAAAAACCATAGCCCTAAAAATATAACTGCAGGAATATCTACAATAGTTATGTAAATTATTATTATAAGAAGTGTTTTAATATAAGCATGAGGGAACATTATAAAATAAGCTCCCATGACACCAGCAACTGCACCACTTGCTCCTATAGTAGGAATTTCTGCATTTGGAAATAATATACTTTGAGTTAATAATGCTATCAGTCCAAATAATAAATAAAAAATAAGATATTTAAAATGTCCAAATCTGTCTTCAACATTATCACCAAATATAAACAAAAAATACATGTTACTTAAAAGATGAAAGAAGTTACCATGCATAAACATTGACGTAAAAGCAGGCACTAGTTTTTCTTTTAAAGTTACAATGTCATTAGGCATAAATAATTTTCTTGGTATAAAACCATATTCAAGAAAAAATATATTTAATTTCATGCCTAATGACATCTCATATATAAACACAACAATATTCAAAATAATTATAACATAATTTACATATGGAAATCTCTCAGAAGGAATAGAATCCTTTATAGGGAACAATTATATCCTTAACCCTTATAACCCTTAACTTTAGCTATATAACAAAAAGAAGTACTAAAGCTATTACAAGAGCATAGATAGCCAATGATTCAATCATAGCAAGCCCAATTATCATAGAAGTCATAATTCTAGGCGAAGCAGAGGGATTCCTTGCAATACCTTCAACTGCAGAACCAGTTGCCTTCCCTTGTCCTAAACCTGTTCCAAATGCAGCAATACCAATACATAAACCTGCTGCTAAATAAATGGCCCACTTATCACTACTTTCTCCACCATCGGCAGCCAATAGATTTCCTACTGCCATAACCATTAACAAAGCTACACTAAAAAAAATTCTTACTAGTTTCATCTTTCCTCCATACATATATTTATTAATGTGTCTCTTCTAAAGCACTCGCTATATAAATTAATGTTAACATCATAAAAATATAAGTTTGCAATAGGCAAGTAAAAATTCCAAGAAAAAACATAGGTAAAGGAATTATATAAGGAACTAACATAAATAATATAGCTATTACTAGATCTTCTCCAAATATATTACCAAACAACCTTACAGAAAGTGAAAGTGGTCTTGCTAAATGTCCAATAAATTCAATAATTATCATAAAAGGTGCTAACCATAGAACTGGTCCCATAAAATGTTTTATGTAATGTAAACCATGCTTTTTTATGCCTATATAGTTATACGTAAAGAAAACCACTATTGCTGGAGCAACAGTACTATTTAAATT
>DHGE01000161.1:5259-13818 GCA_002402635.1 Deferribacterales bacterium UBA4806 | reverse complement strand
ATAAGTGGCAAGTAATCTTTTCCTTCTTCACCTATTACATTAATAACCATATTATTTATACTTTCTATTAGAACCTCAAAAAAGCTCTGTGTCCTACTAGGGATCTCCTTTGTCATCTTTTTTGAAAAAAAAGCAATTATTAAAAGGAATATTATGATAATAATAGTCATAAAAACATGTATATACTTATTAACGATCTCAGCTGGTAAAAATGAAAATATATTAATGGGGTGTTCCATTGTTTTCTCCCAATTTTGTATAAATTAATGCACTAATCGGCAAGGATATTGTAAAAGCTATAAAACCAGTTATTAGCCCAACTATATTTAATTTTCCATAGTTAATCCATAAAAATAATAATAAGCAAAAACCTGCCAGTCTGAAAATAAGGTCATAAGAAAACTTTCCTACCTTTACTATTTTCATAAGCCTTTGTGACATAAACAAGAAATTAGATAACATTAAAACATACCCTACTATATAATTTATTGTAAAATAGCTCTTAATTTTACTATTAATCAGTAATAATGTGAATATATAAAATAATAATGCAAAAATCAATGAAATCAATACAACATATTTAGTCATTTGTTATTGTTTAGGTCGCTTGATTTTTTTACAAAATAAATCATATTTTTGAAGCCGGAAATTATGCCAAAAATAAGAAATATTATCGTTAAATAAGGTTTAGTGTTAAATAATTTATCAAGATATATGCCTATAATTAAACCAATTAAAATTGAAAAAACAATCGAAAATCCTATAACACTAGCACTCAATAAAGGTTTTAGTTTCTTATCAAACATTTTTTTTATATTCTTTTAAAAATTCCATATGTATTTTCAGCGTATAATCTATGTCCTCTGTTGTATGCGCTGCAGAAATAAAAATACCTTCAAATTGGCTTGGAGCTAGATTTATCCCCTTTGATAACATATAATGAAAGAACCTTGCATATAACTTTGTATCCACATCTTTTAAATCACTATATCTATTTACTGGATTATTACAAAAAAATTGTGTTCCCATACCTGTAACATAATTAACAGTAAATTCAAATCCAATACTCCTCAGATTATCTTTAAATCCTTCAAACAATTTAACTGTATTTCTCTTTATCTTCTCATAAACATTTTCATCCTGTAGTCTCTGAAGTGTAGTAATCCCTGCAGCCATAGCTATTGGATTACCACTTAAAGTACCTGCTTGATATACAGAGCCAACAGGCGCTAACAATTCCATAACTTCTCGTTTTCCACCAAAAGCACCTACTGGAAGGCCTCCCCCAATAATTTTCCCTAATATTGTAAGATCTGGTTTTATTTTATAATATTCTTGAGCGCCCCCAAGCGCAACTCTAAAACCTGTTATTACTTCATCAAAAATTAATAATGCACCAACTTTATCAGCATAATCTCTTATGGTTTTAAGAAAGCTTTCCTCAGGCAAAACAACACCCATATTTCCTGCAACAGGTTCTATTATAATCGCTGCTATTTCATTCTCAAAATCCTTAATAACATTATTAAATGATTCAATATTGTTATATTCAGCTATTAATGTATCCTTTATTGCAGCTTCCGGGACACCAGGTGAGGTTGGTATATTTAGAGATGCAAGCCCACTACCTCCTTTAACTAATAGAAAATCTGAATGACCATGATAACAACCCTCAAATTTCAAAATTTTATTTTTACCTGTATATGCCCTTGCAAGTCTAATTGCACTCATTACAGCTTCAGTCCCTGAATTAACAAATCTAATCATTTCAATTGACGGCATCAGTGAGATAATCATTTTTGCAAGGGTTATTTCCAACTCAGTTGGGGCACCAAAAGTAGTTCCATTCTTGGCTGTCTCAACAATTGATTTTATTACAGCCTTATCAGCATGACCTAAAATCAGAGGTCCATATGACATAACATAATCAATATATTCTCTATCATTTGTATCATATATTTTAGAGGCATATCCTTTTTTGATAAATAAAGGGGTTCCACCAACAGCTTTAAATGCACGCACAGGACTGCTTACTCCCCCCGGCATTACCTTAACAGCTTCTTCATAAAAGTTCACCACTAACCTCCTTCTTACTAATTCTAACTTTGTTAAAATATATAGACATCCATTACCATTACATCAATTCTACAATTCACAAAGTATTATCATGTTTTTACATATAAAATCAAGTGTATTAAAGACCTTTTTAAATATATTAACTGAATTTCAACTTAAATTTACAATCAAAAAATTATATTATAATAACACTAAATTTAACACAAAGAATATAGTTATTACTTAAATTATAAAGGGCAATTTATAGTAAAGTACCAAAAATTAGATAATAAAGAATTTAAACTCTAATCCTTTTTCAACTTTTCCTTATCAACAAGTTCTATAATAGCAACCTTTGAATTATCACCATCCCTTTCGTCTATCTTCAATATCCTAGTATATCCACCACTTCTATCGTTATACAAAGGTGCAATAACAGAAAATAATTTACCAACAGCTTTTTTGTTAGGTAATTTTCTAAGAGCTAGTCTTCTAGCAGAAAGATCCCCTCTTTTGCCAAGAGTAATTAAAGGTTCAATGTATCTACGCAACACTTTAGCTCTCACTAATGTTGTGGAAATTGATGCATGCTCAATTAATTCAGCTGCCAAATTTCTAAGCATTGCATATCTATGAGCTGTATCCCTTCCTAAATGTTTAATTACCCTATGATGCCTCATTATCGTTTCCTCCTTTACTATAATATCCCATTGACTCTAAATCCATTCCTAGAGACAAGCCTAGATCAGCTAAAACATTCTTTATTTCCTCTAAAGATTTCCTACCAAAATTTTTAGTCCTTAACATATCTGCGTCAGTTTGACTACACAATTCTGCTAAAGTTCTTATATTTGCATTCTTTAAACAATTATATGCTCTCACAGACAACTCTAATTCTTCAATACTTTTATCAAGTAGTTCAAAAATAGCATGTTTACTTTTATCCTCAGCATCATCGGCTTGAGTATAGATAGGCTCTTCAAAGTTAATAAAAAGTTCCATATGATCTTTTAATATTTTTGCAGCATAGGCCAAGGCATCATCAGGTTTAACAGACCCATCAGTTTCAATTTCAAAATGTAATGAATCATAATCTGTGCTCTGCCCAACTCTTGCATTATCTACTCTATAGCACACTTTCCTTATAGGTGAAAATGTAGCGTCTAGAGGTATCACATTGATCTCTCCACCTAAAGTTGGAGCAATATCTTCTGCAGGAACATAACCTATACCTCTCTTGACCACTAATTCCATATCGACTTCAGTATTTTGATCAGTTATTGTAGCAATAATATGATCTGGATCCAAAACTTCTAACAAGGCATCTGCTTCTATATCACCTGCCTTAACAAAACCTTCACCCTTTTTTCGTATATGGTATTTCTTTATTTCATGTGTATTTAGCCTTAATCTTAAGCTCTTCAAGTTTAACAAGATATTAACTACATCTTCATGAACTCCAGGTATAGTGGTAAACTCATGAGCTGTCTTAGATATTTTAACTCCAATAATTGCGGTGCCTTCAATTGAGGATAGTAATATACGTCTCAGCGCATTACCAATTGTTATACCATAACCTCGTTCCAAAGGTTCTAATTTAAATGCGGCAAAATTCCCTTCTATTTTTACAACTTCTATTCCTTTTGGCTTCACTATCTGTCTAAAATCCATTAAAACCATATTGCCTCCAAAAGCATGAATTTAATTATTTAGAATATAATTCTACTATTAAATGTTCCTTTATATCGCCATATATATCATCTCTAGCAGGCATCTTAAGAACTTTAGCTTGCATATGAGCTTTCTCAAGCAAAATCCACTGGGGAAGCCCTCTTCCTTCTGCTGTCTCTAGAGATAGCTTAACAATATCCTTAATTTTACTGGTCTCCCTCAGTCCAACTACATCACCTTCTTTCACAAGATATGACGGTATGTCAACTTTTTTTCCATTAATAGTAATATGTCCATGAGTTATAAACTGTCTAGCCTGAGGTCTACTCATTGCCAATCCTGATCTATACACTACATTATCAAGTCTTCTTTCTAAAGTAACAAGTAGATTAACTCCAGTTATCCCCTCCATTTTAACAGCTTTTCTAAAATAGCCTCTGAATTGAGTTTCTAAAACTCCATAGATTCGTTTGACTTTCTGTTTTTCTCTGAGTTGGACTCCATAATCGGATAACTTTCTTTTTACTTTACCATGCTGTCCTGGAGCATAATTTTTTTTATCAATTGCACATTTCTCTTTATAGCAACGCTCCCCTTTCAAAAAGAGCTTAGCACTCTCTCTCCTGCAAAGTTTACAAACTGGTCCTGTGTATCTAGCCATATGTCACCTCTTATACCCTTCTCTTCTTTCTTGGCCTACAACCATTATGTGGAATAGGCGTTGTATCTCTTATTAATGTTATCTTTATATCAGCAGACTGTATGGCTCTTATAGCGCTCTCTCTTCCTGATCCAGGGCCTTTTACATTTACTTCTACCTCTCTTATACCAAAATCTTTAGCTACCTTTGCAACATTATCAGCGGCTATCTGTGCGGCATAGGGTGTTGACTTTCTAGAATTTTTGAAACCAGAAGTACCTGAAGAACCCCAGCAAAGTACATTGCCATGAACATCTGTAAATGTTATAATTGTATTATTAAAAGTAGATTTAATATTTGCAATCGCTTTGTTAACTAGTATTTTTTCTTTTTTCTTCTTATTCAGTGCCATATTCTCTCCTCTCTATTTTCTTTTAATTCCTTTTTTCCCTGCAAGGCCTCTTCTTGTTCTTGCATTGCTACGTGTCTTTTGACCTCTACAGGGTAAATTATTTTTATGTCTATAACCTCTATAACAGTTAATCTCTATTAATCTTTTTATATTCATGGAGATTTCTTTTCTCAAGTCCCCTTCTACCTTCATATTTTGTTCAATATATTTTCTTATCATTGAGATTTCTTGCTCACTTAATTCACCAACTTTCTTATTTCTGTCTATTTTTATAGCATCTAATAGCTTAGTTGAAGTCTTTCTTCCTATACCATATATATAGGTCATCCCAACTTCAACTCTCTTATTATTTGGTATATCAACACCAGCAATTCTTGCCATATTTCCTCCTAATATTATCCCTGTCTTTGTTTATGCCTTGGATTTTCGCATATTACTCTTATAACACCTTTACGCTTTATTACCTTACATTTCATACATATTGGTTTTACTGATGCCCTCACTTTCATTTATTCCTCCATCATTTATGCCTATAGGTAATACGTCCCTTTGTTAAATCGTAAGGGGACATTTCAATAGTTACTTTATCACCAGGCAATATTCTTATATAATGCATCCTCATTTTTCCAGATAAATGCGCTAATATTAAATGGCCCGTTTCTAATTTCACCCTAAACATAGTGTTAGGCAGAGCTTCAATTACTTCTCCTTTCATTTCTATAACATTATCATTTTTTTCCATACATCCTCATTTTATAGCATTAAAGTGTTAGTATTATAGGCCCATTCGCTGTTATTGCAACGGTATTTTCATAATGGGCTGCAAGACTACCATCTATCGTCTTTGCTGTCCACCCATCTTCCATAACTTTCACATTTGGGCTTCCCATGCTGATCATTGGCTCAATTGCTAGTGTCATTCCATATTTTATTCTTGCTCCTCTGTTAGGTTTACCATAGTTAGGTATAATAGGATCCTCGTGGAGATCTCTTCCGATGCCATGTCCATAAAAATCTCTAATAACATTAAACCCATGAGATTCAACGTATTTTTGTACATTATTCGATATATCACCAATCCTCTTATCTGGCACACACATCTTTACACCTTCAAAAAAAGATTCCGTCGCAGTCTCAACAAAACGAACAATTTCACTTTTTGCTTCATTTACTATATATGTTCTTGCAGCATCAGCATGATAACCATTCTTATAAACACCAACGTCAACACTAACTATATCACTTTCTGCTAAAGTATAATCATCTGGTATCCCATGCACCACCGTATCATTAATAGATATACAGGAGTTTGCTGGAAAACCTCTGTAATTCAAAAACGATGGAACAGCTGAACTGTTCTTTATATAATTTCCAATAAATATGTCAATACTTTTTGTGGTTGTTCCAATTTTTATAATATCCATTTTATCAATTTCTTCAAACAACCTTTTAATAACCTCTCCAGCTTTCTTCATTTTATCTATTTCGTCTCTATTTTTTAATATTATCATCTATAATACTCACCAACTGGTTATAAACTTCATTTTCAGAGGAGTTGCCATCAATTTTATACAATTTATCTGAGTTACTATAGTATTCTAACAATGGATAGGTTTCACTGCAAAACACTTCAAGCCTTTTCCTTATCACTTCAATAACATCATCTTTTCTCATAATTAAATTATTCCCACAGAAATCACATATTTCATCTCTTCGAGGAATATTATTAAGGAGATTATATATTTTATTACAGTTTGGACAATACCTCCTATTAGTCAACCTTTTTATAAGTTCATCTTCTGAAACATCAATGTAAAAAATCAAGGGGCATGCAATACTTTTGGATTTAACAATTTCGTCTACTGCCTCTGCCTGCTTAACGTTGCGAGGGAAACCGTCAAATAAATAACCACCACCAACAAAGTATAACTTATTTTTAATAATTTCTATTACAAGCTCATCAGGCACCAGTAGACCTTTATCTGAAAACATTTTTGCTCTTTTACCAAATATTGTATTATTCTTTATCTCCTCTCTTATCATGTCTCCTGTGGAAATGTGAATTAAATTGTATTTATTAGATAATTTATTAGCCTGTGTACCTTTACCTGCCCCTGGGGCTCCCAATAAAATAATATTTATCATACATAACCCCTCCCTTTAATTTTACCAGCCCTTAGGAAACCATCATAATTATGTGTAATCAAATGAGCTTCTACTTTCTGCATAAAATCTAAACCAACTCCAATAACAATTAATATGCTTGTACCGCCAAAATAAAAGGGCATGTTAAACATCCTTATTATAATCTGGGGCAATATAGCAACAATAGATAAATAAATTGATCCAACAAAGGTTAGTCTAGTTAATGTATAATCAATAAATTCACCAGTCTCATTCCCAGGTCTTTTACCAGGAATAACCCCACCACTTTTTTGAATATTTTCAGCTATATCTTTTGGATTAAATATAATTGAAGTATAAAAATATGTAAAAAATATTATAAAAACAACGTAAATTATATAATATACATAGGAACTAGGCGAAAAATAATGCCCTATCCTCGCAACTATAGGGCTATTGGAAAAAGTTGCAAGTGTTCCAGGGAAAGCAACAATAGAAGCTGCAAAAATAATTGGTATAACACCAGATGGATTTATCTTTAATGGTAGGTATGATGTTGCAGGTTTTGCCACACCAAAGCCCACAGTCCTTCTTACATACTGAATTGGTATTCTTCTGTTAGATATTTCCATAAAAACAATAGCGGCAGTTATAGCTAATATTAAAACAACGACACCTATTAGTGTTATTAATTGTATCTCACCGCTCCTGAATAAATTATATGTATTAATAATAGCTGTTGGAAGACTTGCAACAATTCCTGCAAATATTATTAATGAAATACCATTTCCTATTCCTTTTTCTGTAATTTTCTCACCTAACCACATAAGGAAGACTGTTCCAGTGACAAGCGTTATGGTTGTAATCATTCTAAAGGGCCAACCAGGAAACAACACCACTGCACTGCCATCAGGGGCTCTCATTGCTTCCAAACCAATTGCTATACCCATTGCCTGTATTACACTTATAAGAACTGTTCCATATCTTGTATAATTTGTAATTTTCTGTCTACCTTCTGTCCCCTGCTTCTTTAACTCCATAAGCTTAGGGGAAACAACTGTTAATAACTCAAGTATAATTGCAGCAGATATATAAGGCATGATCCCTAGGCCAAACACTGTCAATCTACTCAATGCACCACCTGTAAACATATCAAAGAAACCTAATAAATTGCCACTTTGCCTTGAGAAAAACAACATTAATGCTTCAGAATTGATCCCTGGAACTGGTACGTGAGTTCCAATTCTATAGACCACAAGTAAAGCAAATGTTATCAGAAGTTTCTTTCTTAGTTCATATATTGAAAATATTTCTTTAATCTTATTAAACATAATTTCTTACTCTAAGGTTCCATATCTGAATTAGAATTCTCTATCTTACCATGCGCACTTTTTGATACCTTATCAACTTTAAACACAAGCTTCTTACTTAAATCACCATCACCCAGTATTTTTACAGCACTAATTCTGCCTTTAATTAAACCTTTCTCTTTTAATGTATCATAGCTAACGATCTCTCCTTCGCTATATAATGCATCAATATCTTTTAAATTTATTATTTTATACTCTTTTTTAAATTTTGCATTTCTAAAGCCTCTTTTGGGCAATCTTCTTGTTAAGGGCACCTGCCCGCCTTCATACCACGGATATGCTTTTGA
>DHGE01000161.1:1456-5240 GCA_002402635.1 Deferribacterales bacterium UBA4806 | reverse complement strand
CCCAATCTTTTTCTCAATTTTTTTGAACCCTTTGCAGGTTTTAAATCATGCAAGAACATCTCAATTATCCTCTCTAGTAAATTTAATTATTTCTGATATTTCTTTACCACGAACCTTTGCAACTTCATCTATTTTTCTGAGTTTCTTGAAACCATCAAGAACAGCATAAAGCATATTATTCGGATTCCTACTCCTTAATGATTTCGCAAGTATATTATTAACTCCAGCCAATTCGAATAAGGATCTAGTAACTCCTCCTGAGATAATTCCAGTACCAGGGACAGCAGGCTTCATTAATATAGTGGCAGCTCCAAAAACACCAGTAACCTCATGTGGAATAGTACCATTAGTCATAGGAACTTCAAAAATATTCTTTTTTGCATCTTCCAATCCCTTTCTTATTGCATCAGGAACTTCCTTTGCCTTACCTTCACCTATACCTACTCTACCATTCATATCACCAACGATCACAATTGCAGTAAATTTAAATATTCGACCACCCTTAACCACTTTTGTAACTCTACCTATATGTACAACTTTATCAATCAGCTGTTGTTCAACTTGTTCCAAGTAAACCTCCTTAAAATTTTAAGCCTTTTTCTCTAGCAGCATCTGCAAGAGCTTTTATCCTGCCATGAAATTTATAACCAGATCTATCAAAAGAAACCATCTCAATGTGCTTCTCCAATGCTCTTTCTGCAAGCCTGACACCAACCTCACGAGCAACCGATATATTCCTTTTACCCTTAAAAAGCTCCCGCAAATCTTTTTCTATACTTGATGCACTAACAAGAGTAGTTCCTTTTCTATCATCAATAAGTTGAGCTGTAATATATTTATTGCTCGTAAAAACACTAATCCTAGGTCTTTCTAAATTATTCCTCAGTTTTCTCAAACTTCTTAATTTTCTCTTGTTTCTTTTATCTCTTTTTGATAATGCCATATTCCATCACCTATAATTTTATTTTGCAGTTTTACCAGCTTTTAATGATATGTGTTCACCTTCGTATCTAATACCTTTTCCTTTATATGGCTCTGGTTTTCTAATCGCTTTTATGTAAGAAGCCACTGCACCAACCTTTTGCTTGTCTATACCGTGTATAGCTATTTTTTGGGGACTTTCTAATCTAAATTCAATCCCATCCTCTGGTAATATAACCACCGGATGGGAATAGCCAACTATTAATTCCAAATTTCTGCCCTTTAAACTAGCACGGTACCCTACTCCTTGTATATCCAATTTCTTTATAAATCCATTTGTAACACCTTCAATCATATTATTAATTAAGGCTCTCATAAGACCATGCAAAGCTCTTACTCTTTTAGAATTATCCTTGCGCTCAATATTAATTAAATCATTTTCAATTTTCACAATTGTTGATTTATTAATTTTTTGGCTTAGATTTCCCTTAGGCCCTGAAACTTCGATTACATCATCAGTAATTTTTATTTTAACACCTTCTGGAATTTTAATTGGCATCTTACCTATTCTTGACATAATATCTCTCCTTTACCATATCTCACAAATATACTCTCCACCAATTCCAACTTTCCTACATTCTTTAATTGTCTTGATACCCTTTGAAGTTGATATAACTCCAGTCCCCAGTCCACCTAAAACTAACCTCATATTTTTAGGTTTTATATAAACTCTGCGGCTAGGAAGACTTATCTTTCTCAAACCCCTAATAGTTGGTTCACCGTTATCGGTATAACTTAAATAGACAACTATATTTTTTTTATTATTTTCTTCAAATACTTTATAATCCTTTAAATAACCTTCATCTCTAAATATCTTTATTATATTTTCTTTTAAAACAGAATATGGTAGAACAACTTCATTTTTCTTTATCAATATGCCATTACGCAATCTTGAAAGCAGATCAGCGATTGGGTCAACATTACTCATATATACACCTCTACCAGCTTGCTTTTTTTACACCAGGGATAAAACCTTGATGTACATTTTTTCTGAAACACAACCTACACATATTAAATCTTCTTATAAAAGCTCTAGGTCTACCACAAATTGGACACCTATTATATTCTCTAACTTTAAATTTCTTTTTCCTAAATGCACTTATATACTTCGACGTTTTTGCCAATTTAACCTCCTAAAATTTTATGCAAAGGGCATACCCATTGCCTTTAACAATTCTCTACCTTCTTCATCAGTTTTTGCTGTTGTTGTTATTATTATATCAAAACCTCTAATCTTATCTATTTTATCATAATCTATTTCTGGAAATACTATTTGCTCCTTTAAACCCATAGCATAATTTCCACGGCCATCAAAAGAATTTGGATTAACACCCTTAAAATCTCTTACTCTAGCTAGTCCAATATTTATAAGCCTTTCTAAAAATTCATAGGCTCTGGCACCACGTAAAGTAACCTTGCACCCTATAGACATACCTTTTCTCAATTTATAATTAGCTATTGATTTTTTTGCTTTAGTAACGATTGGCTGTTGTCCAGCAATCTTTCTCATATCATTTACAGCATTTTCTAATACCTTAGGATTACTTACAGCCTCACCAACTCCCATATTTAATACTATTTTTTCAATTTTAGGCACTTCCATAATACTTTTATATTTGAATTTTTCCATCATAAAGGGAATAACATTCTTTTTATAAGTATCAATCAATCTATCCATAATTCCACTACTCCTTATCTATGATTTCTCCACATTTTTTACAAAACCTACTCTTTTTATTTGATTTTAGAGTTTTATAGCCTAATTTAACGCCACTTTTACATTTTTTACAATAATACATAACATTAGATATATCCACTGGCAAAGACTTTTCAATAATACCACCATCAGGGTTCTGTTGATTTGGTTTTGTATGTCTCTTCACTACATTAACATTTTCAACTATCACTTTCCCTTCTTTTCTCACGACCTTAACAACTTTAGATACTTTATTTTTATCCTTTCCAGTTATAACTATAACTTCATCATCTCTTTTTATTTTATACTTTGCTGCCATAATTCCTCCTTATAAGACCTCTGGAGCTAAAGATATTATTTTAAGAAAACCCTTTTGTCTTAACTCCCTTGCTACTGGTCCAAAAACTCTTGTTCCCAATGGTTCCAATGTTTTATTAACAAGAACAGCAGCATTATCATCAAATTTAATATATGTACCATCTCCTCTTCTTTTCTCTTTTTTCGATCTCACAATAATTGCCATAACGACTGCACCTTTCTTAACATTACCTTCTGGCATAGAATCTTTTACACTTGCCACTATAACGTCTCCCAGGTAACCATATTTTTTTCTAGACCCACCCAGTACTTTTATACATTGTATAACCTTTGCACCTGAGTTATCTGCAACATTTAATTTTGTCTGCACCTGTATCATACATCTACTCCTAAATTATTTCATCTTTACAATAACAATTATGGCATTCATTTGTTTAACCTTTTGTCCAAATATTATTCATTTTCACCAACTGGTCTTTCAATAATTTTTAGCACGCGCCACCTTTTTAACTTGCTTAGTGGTCTTGACTCTATTATATCCACAACATCACCTGGCAAACATTCATTATTCTCGTCATGAGCCATAAATTTTTTACTTCTCTTAATATATTTGTGATATCTTCGATGCAATTTGAGTTCTTCAACCAATACAACAACTGATTTATCCATTTTATTACTAACAACGACACCTCTTCTTAACTTTCTAATCTTTCTATCTGTCATTGCTGTACTCCCTTTAATTTTTCGTTTACTATAGTCTTAATAACAGCAATATTTTTTCTAATTTTG
>DHGE01000161.1:1188-1337 GCA_002402635.1 Deferribacterales bacterium UBA4806 | reverse complement strand
CATTTAAAAGGCAATTTATGTGCAGCAACCCTGAAAGCTTCTTTTGCCTGTTCCTCTGTTACATCACCAAGTTCAAATATAATTGTCCCAGGTTTTACCCTTGCAATATAGTATTCTACCGCTCCTTTCCCCTTACCCATCCTTGTTTC
>DHGE01000161.1:0-1152 GCA_002402635.1 Deferribacterales bacterium UBA4806 | reverse complement strand
ATTTGTCTACTAGTAATTTTACCCTTATCAAGAGAGCATAAAGCATAATCACCAAAACAAATGATATTATTTTTTGTTGCAACTCGACCTCTAATTCTTCCTTTAAAAACTTTTCTATATTTGGTTTTTTTAGGCATTAACATCTGCAGTCACCCCTTTCTGATTAGTTCTACTTTCAGTTATGATTTCACCTTTGAAAACCCAAACTTTAACACCAATTTTACCATAAGTTGTTTGGGCTTCAGAAGTTCCATAATCTATATCAGCTCTTATTGTTTGCAAAGGTACGCGACCCTTTATGTACCATTCAGTTCTTGCAATTTCTGAGCCAGCAAGTCTCCCTGCACAAGCTACTTTTATACCTAATGCACCAGATTTCATAGCTTGAAATACAGCACGTTTCATCGCTCTTCTAAAGGGCACACGCCTGACTAATTGTAGTGCAATATTTTCAGAAACTAATTGTGCATCAATTTCAGGCCTCTTAACCTCTCTTATCACAAGCAATACTTCAGAATCAGTAAAAGATTTAAGTTCTTTTTTTATTTCCTCAATATTTGAACCTTTTTTGCCTATTAATATTCCAGGTCTAGAAGTATTTAATATTATACGAATACGTTTTCCCATCCTTTCAATATCAATTGACGATATACCTGAATCAAAGTATTTTTTCTTAATATATTCTCTTATCCTATTATCTTCTAATATGTATTTTCTATACTCTTTTTTAGGGGCATACCATAATGATTTCCAACTTTTTATTATGCCCAATCTAAAACCATTGGGATTAACCTTCTGACCCATATTAATTTCCCTCCAATTCTGACAAAACAATTGTTATATGTGATGTCTTCTTTTTGATAAGTGACGCTCTACCATAAGCTCTAGGTGTAAATCTTTTATATGCAGGGCCTTCGTCAACTTTTAATTCACTTATATAGAGACGTTCTGTATCTCTAAATTTTTTATTTTCTTCAGCGTTTGCAACTGCTGACTTTAAAGCTTTAGACAATATATCTGAGGCTTTCTTAGGTTCAAGCTTTAAAATCCTAAAGGCATCTTCTATCTTCTTACCTCTTATATAATTAGCAACAACTCTTGCTTTCCTTGGTGAAACTCTAACTTTTCTTATTACTGCTTTTGTTATCATAA
>DHGE01000123.1 GCA_002402635.1 Deferribacterales bacterium UBA4806 | reverse complement strand
TCATATGCTCTATTAATATCGAAATCACGTAATCCTTTCAGATAAGCATCTGTTATAATAGAATCTGAGTGTGTACCTATCATATCATTTGAATAATAAGGATTTGGCCATTTTGGTATCCATCCACCTTCCTCATACATTGAAATTAATGTTTTAATCATGTCTATAGATCTTTCTGGCTCTAATATTGTTAATAGAGGATGTTCAGCTCTAAATGTATCCCACATAGAGAAATCATCATAATAGACACCTTGATGTATTTTACCATCGAATGGACTGTAATATCTTCCATATTCAGAAAACTCTCTAGGAAGTAGCATTGCATGATAGAGTGATGTGTAAAAAATAGTTTTTTGTTCTTTTGAGCCTCCTCTGACAGCTATCTTATTTAATTGGTCATCCCAAATCTTTTTTGTTTTATTAATAACTTCATCCATATCCCATGAAGGAATTTCCTTTGCCATATTGTCTCTGGCTTGTGCCACATCAATAAAGGAAGAACAAACTTTTAATTTTACTTTATCACCTTGTTTCGTCGAAAACTTGACGAAGGCTCCCACAGAATCTGTGCCTTTAGCTTCTGTTGAGTTGATGTTTATTTTTTCACTGTTCCACGTTCCATAATTTGAAAATTTTCTGTCAAACTTGGCTACAAAATAACCTGCAAAAGGTGATGGTATAGAGTTCCTCCATCCACCGCCTTTTGAGTTGTATCCAACAACTTCATTATTACTCATATTTATTTTTACATAACCTTCTCCGATTAATGAATTAACTAATTCAGTAGGGCTAACTAATATATATGACTCATCAGATTTAGGGTATGTGAACTGAAAAATTGCACATCTGTTTGTTGCAGTGTGTTCTGAAGTAATACCATAGTCATCTAAAAGCACCTTGTAATAGTAAGGTTTTGCAATTTCATTATCATGGCTAAATTTGGAAGCACGCACTTCGGGATCAACTTTTAATTCCCCAA
The DNA here is from genome assembly GCA_002402635.1 of Deferribacterales bacterium UBA4806. Lineage (GTDB taxonomy): Bacteria > Chrysiogenota > Deferribacteres > Deferribacterales > UBA228 > UBA228. The sequence continues at coordinate 9,370 of DHGE01000123.1, read as the reverse complement.
CAATTGGCATAACTGTAACTGCTCCGTAATCATCCATACATGATCCACTAGGATAATGTGTTCCTCTTATCCCCTGAATAACACCATCTTCATAATAATAAGGAACACCCCAATCACCATGAATATTAGTTTGAGCTGTCCACTGCGTCATTCCAAATGGATAACCAACTCCAGGATAAGTATGACCACCCCCCATTGCTTCAGGGATCTCTCCTGTGCCAATTATAGGATTTACATAGCTAGTAGGTGACTTTGTAAAAATATTTCCAATACCGCCACCATAGGATATTCCAACACATAAAAATAATATAAGTATTGTTAAATAATTTTTTTTCATATATTACCAACCTCTTAATAAACTTTATTATTGAACATATACTTTAATAGTTTTGATTTCCCATGGATCAATATCAAAATAGAGATAATTACTATCTGTAGTAATTCTTTTACCATTTTCATCTTCTAATAGATTTGTTTCATGGGCTTCTTTAATATTTAATGGGAAATATATTCTAGCATTTTTAGAAGGTATTCCTTCTGTTTCAAATAATCTTAAAATATATGCATTATCATCTTCTGCCTTCTTGAAAGATGATATGTTAATATTGTCTGCACCAAAAGTCTTCACAAATGCATTGCTTCCACTATATGTCCCTGGATGTGGATCCGCTGGAATTGAATTTAAAGAATAATTCAGTTCATAGCCTTTCCTCCAAGCAGAAGCATCTTTCCAATTACCATTATATGTGTAGATACTGTATGTTACATTCTGGTTTTCTTCTATCCATAAGTTTTCAGGCTGGTCATAAGTTGTATAACCATCACCTTCACTTATATGATAGTAAGAAAGCTTTATTAAACTAGAACGAAGTACCCTTTTGCCAGTATCATTGTCTACTCCATTGCTGCATTCTCTTAAGTCATAACCATTTCTACCATTATTGCTTAATACTAATCCAACATTATTAAAGCTGTCATCTATAGCAACCCACGTCAAAGCTGGCCACTCATATTTACTTTCTTCATATTCATTTGATGGTACAACTGGTCTTTCATATACACCATAAGGAATTTCACCAAATACTTTTGTCGATTTTGCATCATAATTAACTGGTATCCTGAATTTAACTAATGTGTCCATACCATACCAGTCATATTTAAACTTGACATCTATTTTCTTAATATTCTTATACAGAATTATACTTTCAGTTATCTTAGATTCCTTTGGATCTGATTTGCCTTTACCATCAAAATTTTCATTAAAGTATTTGTAGTTAATATCAATCTGTGTTGAAAAAGAATCATCGGTAATAACTTTAGCTGATTCAGTTTTGAGTAGATCTGACACATCTCTTTTGACATAGTCTTTACCAATATTCCAGGCGCCCCAATAACTTGGTTTATTCATAAATACCTTTAATCCTATTGTTTCTCCATCTGGAACAAATTGATAATTTAATTCTTTATCAAATAATTCAGTAATATTACCATTCTTATCAACTTCTAATTTGTAATAAGGACTTTCAAATGATTTTTTACTATCTATAATGATACTATTTGCAACCTCATTTTGATCTTTAAATTTGTAATAAAAAACCTTGTACCCAATTCCAGGAACAGAATCAGCATAAAAGGTTAGATATTTATTTCCATTTTCTTCTACAATGCGTGATGGAATTCGTTCACCTTTTGCATTAAACACATCAACTGCCTTATCTTCCCATTTTAGACTTGCTATATCTTTTCTATTCCATGACAATGGATTAAATACTACAACAGCACCATCACCAAAATCATCAGTTTTTATCTTGGATGCCACAAATTGTAATCTCTCATTGGCAGTATTGTTGGCAAAATTTATTACATTTTCTAATTGCTTCTTCGCATCTTTATAGACAGGAGTAATTGCACTCCCAGGTAGAATGTCATGAAAATGGTTAAAACATACAAATTTCCAAGCTTGATCAAAATTGCTTAATTGAACTCCTTCAACCCAACCAGCTTCTGGATCCTTGAAAAGGTCAGTATCAGGATAAGTATAACCAAATAGCCTTGCAAGAGATGAATAAATTTCAGAGGTTATCAATGCATTTTCTGCTTCTCTAACCAGCTTCTTTATAATACTTTTAGAACTATATGTTCCACGATGTGTTTCAACAAATAATTCATCATTCCATACTGGTATTAAAGAAGTGTCGTATTTTTGTTCTATTAAATTAAAAAACTCATTTGGCGTTGAGATTGAGTAATCATCTCTTTCATCTAAAGAAATTGCTGCCTCAACTTCTTGTTCTGTTGGTCCTTCTCCATGATCACCTTTGCCAGCCGCAATAGCTATATCATTAATATATTTATTATCAAAATATTTATCCAAAGTAGAACTATTCTTTGTGTTGAATACTTTATTTCTATAAACAGGTAACAATAATCTTGCTTTGTTAAAATCAAATCCACTTTTAAGTTGAGAATCTTGTGAGCTTGCAACATTACTGGGAACTTCTACACCTTCAGGATATTCCATAGCAAATACGGCAGTTGCACCTCCGCCGTTTTCATAATATTCAATTTTTAGATCATAAGCCTTTCCTTTTTCCAAATCTAATGAAATTTCATCAATTGTTGGTGACCTATCTATCCAATTATCTATCAGTAATTTATCATTAAAATAAAACCTTAAAGCATCATCTGTTTTAATATAAAATTTATATTCACCTGTGTATGGTGCTACAAACTTTCCAGTCCATCTAACAGAAAATCTATCTGCATTTATTTTGGGATCTGGTGAAGTATCTCCCCAATCAAAATTGACCATTTCATCCAATCTAACAAGTGCTGGCTCGCCAGATAAATTCATATTGTTAAAATATTCGCCTTTTAAACCATGTTTACCTAAAGATAAATCAGATGGTGACAAATAATCGCTAGCAACAGGAGTTATGTCAATGAAAGTGGCAGGATTAGTTGTGTAGCCATATGGAGCTTGATATGATATAAGTTCTGATCCATCTGGACTTCTCCATCTAAATGTATAAAAAGGAAAATGCATTTTATCTGTATCTGATGTCCATGCTAGTTTAGTAGTTAAGAAATACTTCGCACCACTCTTTTTATATATTTGTGGTAATGAATGAGGAAATCCAAAACTATCAGGAATCCATACTACTTGATAATAAGGTAAATCACCAAATTCATGTTTAAACCATCTCACACCATATAAGCGCTGTCTAACCAAACCTTCACCTGATGCGTTGTTTGAATCAGGCTCTATCCAGTTTCCATCAACTGGAATAAGTTGACCTTTTAGAACTTTTTCAACTATTTAATTGTATATTTCACTGTCATTTACTTTACCTTGGGCTGAATCAATAGTGTATTTTCCTGCAAATTTCATCCACTCATAATATTGTGGTGCAGAATAAATAAATTTATATTGACTATATTTATCCATAAATTCAATATTATGATTTAATGTTTTATCAACTACCCACATTGTTTCAGGCCATTGCCAAAGCCATGCTGCGTCAGTGTGTGAATTCATCAATAAATACTTATTGCCTAATTCCTGTGTTAATCCAATTGCTGTACAAACAAAAAATAAACAAATAAAAGTCATTTTTTTAATAAATGCAATCATTGATTTCCTCCTAATATTATTAATTATTTTTCTATTAATTTTTATTAATTACCATTATTTCTGCTTTAGCCTTAGTTTTGGAATCCTTGATATTGCCTTCAACAGTGAAAAAACCTTCCTGACTATAACTTGAAGATTCTATCGCATTCCAAAAAACATCAGCACTTTTTTCTATTCCATTCTCATCAATCACATTTATCTTATTGGGTAATTTTGGACTTATTCCAACATTTGTTGTAACCTTAACAGGAACAATCGACTCTATAACGTTACTTGCAAGCAAATTTGCTTGTCTAATTTTATCAAGATTACCTTTAAATAGTTTTCTGTCATATGTAAACAAGCCGTTAACTTCTTGTTCAACATCTGTTATTTGAGTATATATAGCAGAACTCAGCCCTTGATTTTGTTTAAACGAATCAATCTTTTCACTATAACTACTGTAGATTTCACTATACTTGCTTGGATCTCCTGCATCATCTGTATACCCCCATGAATTTTGTGTCCATAAATGGCCATCAACAGCATATTTTATTCCACCATATTCTCCATTTACGCGTGCTCGAATAATTGAATCAGGGCAATTAGGTTCTGGATAACTATGAATATCCTGAATATGCCCGACCTCATAATCATTCCAACCGCTAGCACATGTAACTAAACGATTTGGGTCTAAATTCATTACATCTGTTGTTAGCCTAATTGTATCATATTGTCCCCATCCCTCATTAAAAACGACCCAGTTTATTATAGAAGGATGATTCCAATGGGTTTCAACCATTTTATGCAGTTCATTTTCAAATTGTTTTTTTTCCTCATCACTTTCATTATTTGCAGAAGGCATGTCTTGAACCACTAAAATTCCCAGCTTGTCTGCCCAATAATACCACCTATCAGGTTCAACTTTTACATGTTTACGAACTGCATTAAAACCTAAGTTCTTTTCTTGTTCAATATCCCATCTTAGAGCTTCATCTGTTGGAGCTGTATATATACCGTCTGGCCAAAATCCTTGATCAAGTGGACCAATCAAAAAAGTAAATTTATTATTTAAAAATATTTTTTTCAGACCATTGTCCTCTTCAATAGATATTTTTCTCATCCCAAAATAACTTTTAACATGATCAACAACAGAACCCTTGCTAGCTAATGTTATATCTAAGTCATAAAGAAAAGGATCATCTGGAGTCCATAATTTTGGATTTGGAATATTTATCGACGTTTCTTCACCAGGTTTTACATTCACATTCGTAACACCTAAACCGGTATCACTTATGTTAACTGATAAACTTTGTCCACTTAATGAATTATTGGAGGTATTTACAGTAATTTTTACTTCTTCGTTATCTATATCTGGAACAATTTTTATATCTTTTATATATATTTCTGAAACAGGTTCAATCCATACGGTTTGCCATATTCCACTTGTTGGTGTATACCAAATACCTTCTGGATTTGTGGTTTGTTTGCCCTTAGGGTGTTTTCCTGTGTCATCAAAAACTTTGACAATTAACTCTTGTTGACCTGATGATTTTAGGTAAGGTGTGATATCATAGTTAAAAGGATCATATCCTCCTTTATGCGTTCCAACACTAACACCATTAACGAACACTTCAGATTCAAAATCTACTGCACCAAAATTTAATATTATCTTCTTATTACTCCAGTTTTCTGGCAAGGAAAATAATCTTCTATACCATGAATAATCATAATGGTTCTTTACGCCGGAAAGAGCTGATTCCATTGGATATGGTACTAGTATTTCCCTTTCAAGGTCCTTACCTGTTGGAACTTTATCTTCTGGACTTCCTGGTTGAAACTGCCATAAACCATTTAAATTTAACCAGTCAGCTCTCTGCATCTGCATCCTCGGATACTCTGGCAAAGGTAATTCAGTATCAATCTGATCGGCCCACTTAGTCATTAATGGTGCTTGCTGCATCTTCCAGCCTTTATAAGGATTTACTTGTACAATTGCTTTGACTTTAACACCTTTACCTATTATCTTTCCACAAACTTCTACAGAACCTACATTGTCAAATAATGAAGGATCAGAGCTAAAATCCCAAGTTACAGGCAGCTCTTTTTTGGTTCCATCTGTATATTCAACATTTACATTTGTTGGTAATAAAGGTTGCGAATACTGATCAGTAGTAACAGTTATAGCTTCTACTGACTTGATAACAGGAAGTGAACTACCAAAAGGTTGATACAAGCAATCCATAGGTACTACTTCCTTTTCTTGACTTGGACTAGACCATTCAAGTTTTAAAGTAGCACCACCTGTAGCATTAAAATATTCAATTTTTATATTGTATAAATTCCCAGCCTTTAAAGATACAGGCTTGCTTTTTTGAGGCACTTCCCAATCATTTACCCAATGATCAAGTACTAATATATCTCCTATCCATAGCCTAAACCCATTATCACCTACCATGTGAAATGTATAAACTTCACTATATTTTGGTTGTATCATCCCAGTCCACCTGACGGCACATCCTTCAGTTTGCCCAACTCGTTCATTTAACAAAGGTGTAAAATCTGGATAAAAATCTATTACTTCATCAGCAACTACTGTTTTAAGTTCAGCAAAATCATAACTACTTGTGGATGGACTCTTATAATATTCTCCCTTTAAGCCATGATATAATCCTGATTGGTGAAATAATATATTATGACATTTTAAAACCTTAGCAGCTCCAATAATTATAAAAATTAAAAATAAAATAAATAATAAATTTCTAACAATTGACTTCATCCTTTATCCTCCATGGAAAATCAATCAAGCAAGCTATTTATTATTAAAATATAATTCATTATTTAAGTTTTACACTTTTCTCATATTTTTAATGAGTGAATAGACAATGTCTTTATAATTCTCAAATAAATCAGGGTTCTTTGCCTTTAGTATAAATGCAAAGCCATCTTCTTTCTCTAATAGGTATAGTGACATATACTCATTATTCCTTTCAAATCACTATAAATAGAATATCTTCATTTACAACACACAACATTAATAAATAAAATTAACTAACTAAATTATACAAAACAAATTTTTATTGTCAATTTTATTTCGTAATTTTTTACATACTTTAATATGCTTTTCCTCTTAGATTGTTTTCATACAAATAACGGTTTAATAAATTTAACTATATTGTTAGGTCTTTCAGACTATTAAAATATAGTTATCAATTATTTCTTTCATAGGACTTAGTCACAAATTGAAGATCAAAATATATATCCCACAAGAACAAGTGTTTTAATACCGTAAAGATTATAATGAAACCTTTATTTATTAAGTAAATTCAAACAATGTTCATCTCTACTCCAACGCATAATCATCTTTCTTCACAAAATTTCAACTACTCAAATAGTTTTTTATATTAACAGTTGAACAAATATAAATTTATATAATTCTAACGTTTAGCACAAATTGTAGCAATCACAGCTAGAAATAAAGAAATTGCCATAAAAACATATGAAAGACTTGGAGTGCCTGTTATTCCATTAAAAAGACCTACTAAATATGATCCAACAAAAGAACCCAAAGCACCCATAGAATTAATTAAAGCTAAACAGCCACCAAGTACATTTCTAGGAACAATAGAAGGTATAATAGCAAAAAATGGCCCATATGGTGCATACATTGCCGAACCAGCAATTATTAATAAGATATAGGAAATCCAAAAATTATTAGTTCCAATAAAATAGGAACACATGAAAGATATCATACCCACAAGCAGGCTAACACACACGTAAGTGTATCTTTCCCTACTTTTATCAGATAAATAAGAAATAACTATCATAGCAATTATTGCTCCAGTATAAGGAACAGTTGATAACCACCCAACTGTAACTATTCCTGTCAAGCTTGCTTGCTTAATTATAGAAGGAAGCCAGATAACAAAACCATACACTCCTATACACCAACAAAAATATTGTAAACACAGTAAAAGAATTTTAGGATGACGGAATGCTTCCAGATAATTTTTTATATTGCTAACGTTTTTATTCTCTTCATCTAAAATATTTTGAAGTGTTTGTTTTTCTTGCTCAGTCATCCAAGGAACTTCTGATGGGTTTTCTTTCATTATAAACCAACATATTATTCCCCAAAGAACAGAAGGTAACCCTTCAACAACAAACATTGTTCTCCAATTATAGATATGAATAAGATATCCTGACACAATGGACATCCACAAGATAGTCACTGGATTACCCAAAATAAAATAAGCATTAGCTCGTCCTCTTTCGCTCTCAACAAACCATCGTGTTAAATATATAATAATGCATGGTTGCATAACAGATTCAATAGTTCCTAAAGTAAAACGAATAAGAAATAATCCATAAACATTACTTACTATACCTGTTAAAGAGGAGCATAAGCCCCAAAGAATAAGGCTAGCAACCAAAACTTTTTTAACGCTATGCCGTTCTGCATAAACAGTCCCTGGCACCTGAAAAATAAAATATCCAAGAAAAAATAATGCACCAACCAGAGAATATTTGTTTGGAGTTAGATTAAGATCACTTGCCATTCCTCCTGCAGCAGCAAAGCCAAAATTGACTCTATCTAAAAATCCTAGACTGTATATAATAAAAACTATTGGCATAATAACAAACCAACGCTTTTTAGAAAGTGATTGTTTTGGAATTGTTGAAGGCATAGTATAAATGTTTATAACAGTTTTTATAATTATTCAATGAAGATCTTATGATTTTTATTTACTATATTACAGTATTTATTAAACATTTTAACTTAAAAGTTTGATAAATCTTTTCTGCCAGAAAGACTTATCAGTAAACAAATAAACTGGAAATACTTAATTTTATTTCTCATAATATTTAACAATCTTATTTTAGTTGAATTAACAATCACTTTATTTAAAAGTTATAGTAAGTAAATTTATCTTCGTAATTTTAGTTTTAGAAAACTAATTTATATGTAGAAAATACCTTCAAATTTCTATAAGTTAAACTTATTCATTTTAATTATCAGAGTTTATATCGAAATGTTAATTCTTTAATGGAAGACAATAACATAAATATATGTTAGTAAAAAAAAATGGTCACTTAAACTTGAAAAGTACAAATAAATGTTTTAAACTTATATTAATTAGCTATTTTGCTATTAGAGATTAGTAAATTAATTTAAACAACAAACTATTATGTATCGAAGCGAGATAATGACATAAAAATGATCGTTGAAAAAATCATAAGTATTTTAATGTATCTTATGAGAGGTGTATAATGGTGGAAAAAAATGAATGTCCCTATTTAAAATCTTGTCCTTTGTTTCAATTTTTTAAATTAGAAGTTTCTAAAAAATTATATATAACAAACTATTGCCAAGGTCAATTCGATAAATGTGAGCGCAAAAAGTTAAAAGATATAGGAAAAACAGTTCCTGATAAACTGCTACCTAATGGCAAGCATTTACAATAAAAAAAATAAAAATTAATAGTGCTCTTTATTTTTGTCACTAGTCACAAAAATTGACCTGTTTTTTCATCAATTTTGATACACACAGATAATGTAGACATTAGGTATTTTACAATTTTTCTTTATACAATATCTTCCCAATAATAATGAAATTGCGTAATTGTATCAAATAGTTAATTCAATCTTTATACAATTTTATTGTGCAAAATTTTTTATAATTAAATAGGTTAAATATAAATTATTTATAGTTAACTTTCCTTTATCCAGCGTTGACTATTTTCAACTAATTTTTTA
>DHGE01000165.1 GCA_002402635.1 Deferribacterales bacterium UBA4806 | reverse complement strand
AAATTTTAACATCGACTCTATTAAAAAGCTATAATAATTTAACAATTATAACTTTTTAAAGAAAATATTCTATTATCTATTAAACGAGTATTTCCTATAAATACAGCAAGTGCGAGTAAAAAGTTTTCTTTAAATTCATTTAATGGTTCTAATGTCTCTGTATCAACTATTTCAATATAATCTACTCTTGTATTTTTGAACCCTAAAATATATTCCTTTATTTTATTTTTTATTATAGATGGTTCTAAAATCCCATTTTTTAATAAATTTTCAACAATATTAAATGATTTGTTAAGACACAGTGCAGTTTTCCTATTTTCTGGAGATAAATATATATTTCTCGAACTGATTGCAAGACCATCATCATCCCTTACTATAGGAAGTCCGACTATTTTTATATTAAAGTTTAAATCACTAACCATCTTTTTTACAATAATATATTGCTGATAGTCCTTTAGTCCAAAATATGCTCTGTCAGGTTCTATAATATGAAATAATTTAGACAATACAGTACACACACCATCGAAATGTCCTGGCCTGCTTTTACCACATAAAACATCAGATAGTTTATCGACTCTAATTTTTGTTAAAAAATTATTTCCATACATCTCATCATTTTCAGGCAAAAACACTATATCCACATTATTTGAATCCAATATAGCTAAGTCTCTCTTTTCATTCCTTGGATACTTAGCAAAATCTTCATTTGGGCCAAATTGTAAAGGATTTACAAAAATAGATGCTATAACAACATCATTTTCTTCTAATGCTTTCTTAACTAATGAAATATGTCCTTCATGGATATATCCCATTGTGGGAACAAAGCCAACTGATTTACACTGTTTCTTTAAATTTTTTAATATATTTTTTACTTCATCAATTTTTCTGCATAATATCATAGTAGTATTTTTACGGAAAAATCCCCTTCTTTACCTCATCTATATATCTTTCAGTTGCAGTTTTAATATTGTTAGCTACTTCTGCATATTTCTTAACAAATGAGGGGGTAAAATCTATATTTATTCCAAGATAATCATGAAAAACAAGTATTTGTCCATCACAATCCTTGCCAGCACCTATGCCAATTGTTGGAATTTCAAGCTTATGCGTTATTTTTGAAGCTAATTCTGGCAATATCCCCTCAAGCACTATCATAAATGCTCCAGCATCTTGTAATATAAGAGCATCTTCCATTATTTTTTCAGCAATTTCACTACTTTTGCCCTGAATTTTAAAACCTCCCATTTTATGAACATATTGAGGCATCAACCCTATGTGAGCTACAACATTTATTCCATATTCTGTTAAATTTTTCACAACTGTTGCAATCTCTTTACCGCCCTCTAATTTTACTGCCTCAGCTCCACCTTCTTTAATTAATCTTATGGCATTTTTTATAGCTTCAGATTTATCTACCTGATAAGATCCAAAAGGCATATCGGCAACCAGAAAAGCTCTCTTCAACCCCCTTTTCACTGCCTTTGTATGATATATTATTTCATCCATTGTAACTGATAGTGTATTTTCATCCCCCTTAAAAACCATCCCCAGTGAATCACCAACCAGAACAAGGTCAATATTACATTTATCAATTATTTTTGCCGAGAAGTAGTCATAGCATGTTAAACACACTATTTTCTCGCAATTCTTCTTTTTGTTTTTTAAATCTAAGACAGTTATCTTTTTAGAATTAATATCACTCAAATTAACCTCGTCTCGGCTTATATATTAAGTCCAAGCAATACAGAATAAACAGAAATACCACTTTTTGTCAATAAAAATATTAGTTAACACCTCTCGAATTAAAAAATTCTGAGTATTTTTTATCAACTTCCATAATATGGTGTTTTACCCAGCTAACTAAATAATTAAGTACCTCAACAGATAAACCTAACGTTTTATTTAGATTAAATTTTTCATTAAATTTTCCAATATTCTCGATATAACTTTTATGTTCCTCTATATGTTTTGTACTATCGGGATAATTGTATTTCTTAAAGAGATCTTCTTCTGATTTAAAATGGTATTCTACATAAGCTGCTAAATCAGTAATAACCTCCTCTAATGCTTCTTTTCCAGATCCAGCTTTCATTGCATCTCTTAATTTGTTCAAAATATCTATCAATTTTTTATGTTGTTTATCAATATGTTTGATATTTACAAGCATTGTATCATCAAATTCAATCACGCTCATAACAACCTCCTCAATATAATATGTAAAATATATTTCCTTATAAAAATATTGAGCTGCAATTTCTACAATATAAATTAGTCCTATGGTCTTAATAGATAAAATTATTAAAGGTTGTTAAAGGGATTCATAAAAGATCTATTATACAACTCTATCAAGCTTTTTCTTTAACCTGTAAGTAAAGATAATACTATCTTTTTCAATTACATGGTTCTTTATTGTGTCTAGTAAACTATTTAAAATAGTCTCTGGAAAACCTGAAACAAAATCTAATTGAAGCAAATCATAAAATTTTATTAACTTCTCATTCATCATAGTGTGTTCCTTCAAATGTTCTTCATAATCCTGACAATTATACTTTTTCAACAAATTTTCTTCTGTGTATAGATGCTCATCAACTAAAATATTTAATTTTCTAAATTCATGTTTTATTTTTTCAACAGCAATTCCATTTTTTATATTTGAAACAAATTGTTGTAATGTTTCCAAAATCTTGTTGTGTTGTTCATCAATAATATCAATACCAATATCTAAACTCTTATTAACATATTCAGTGTTCATTAAGACGCTCCAAAGTACATTTAATCGATAAATATTATAATTTATTTATTGTATACAAAATAATGTATTATGCAATATAAAAATATTATTTATTACTAGAGTTAATAAAAAGTTCTTCAAATTGAGCTGCCGGCAAGGGTTTAGAAAAATAGTACCCCTGGTATTCATCACATCCCCAGTCTTTTAAAATTTTATACTGTTCTTCAGTTTCAACACCTTCTGCAAGGACTTTTAAATTCATGCTTTTTGCAAGATTTATTATCATTCGTATAATCTTCTTTTCATGTTCGCCTTCAATCATATTCATCACAAAGTACCTATCAATCTTCAGCGTGTCAAGAGGTATCTTTGTTAGATAACTTAAACTTGAATAACCCGTTCCAAAATCATCTAAAGACAGTTTTATATTAAGATCCTTTAAAGATCTTAATATAACTATACTTGTATCAATGTTCTTCATGATCATTGACTCAGTTAATTCTGCTTCTAACTTTGATGGGTTTATTCCTATTTTTCTAACAGTTTCATTTATATAATCTTTTAGTTTTTTATCATTAAATTGAAGAGCTGAAATGTTAATTGCAACATTCTCAATTCTTATACCTTTATTGTTCCAATCCCAAATCTGTTTGCATGCTTCTTTGATTACCCATGCTCCAATTTCACTAATAAATCCATAAACCTCAGCCAATGGAATAAATTTTAATGGTGCAATCATTCCAAGTTCAGGATGATTCCATCTTATTAAAGCCTCAGCTCCAACAATTTTACCTGTATGAAAAGATACCTTCGGTTGATAAAAGAGCACAAATTCATTATTTTTAATTGCGTCAGGAAATCTATTTAAAAGTGTAAAATCTTCATATACATTTATATTAATTTCAGGGCTATAAAACACATAATTGCTTCTGCCATTTTCTTTCGCTGATTTTAGAGCACCTTCCGCAAAGGGTATTAACTCAAATAGATTAAGTGTATCATCAGGATAAAT
>DHGE01000169.1 GCA_002402635.1 Deferribacterales bacterium UBA4806 | reverse complement strand
TTCTAGCAATTATATATTTTTTAATTTATAGAGCAATAAAAATTATTTGACATTTAAAATAACTGTGCTAAAAATATATATAGGTGAACAAATGTTCTAATAAATAATAACATGACAGATAAACAAAAAAGATATGTTGATTTTATAAGTGATTTTATAAAGGAACATGGATATCCTCCTTCCATCAGAGAAATAGCAAAAGGGGTAGGGGTGACCTCTACTTCAGGGGTAAAAAAAATGTTAGATAAATTAACTTTTTCAGGAATCATTAGAAGAAAAGAAAATATGGCAAGAGGAATTAATATAAATGTACTTAAAAAAATCCCCTTACTTGGAAGGATTAAAGCAGGAATACCTACATTTTCAGAAGAAAATATCGAAAAATTTATAGATTTAAATCCCTATTTAAACAATGAAGAGATTTTTTTTCTAAAAGCAGAAGGAGATTCAATGATTGAAGCAGGGATTATGGATGGAGATTATTTGCTAGTAAAAAAAACTCAAACATTAAATAATAGTGAGATAGGTATATTTAGGATAAACGGAGAAGTCACTGTTAAAAGATTTTATAAAAGTGATGGAAATATTAAATTACTGCCTTCAAATCTTAGATATAAAGAAATACATGTCAGAGAAGGAGATGAATTTGAAATAGTAGGTAAAGTTGTTGCTTTATTAAGAAATTTAGGAGGATTTGGATGATAATTACGTTAGATGAAAAAATCTCCGTAGGTGCCATCTTTGAAGGAGGCAGAATAAAACCTGTATGGTTTTTGTATAAACACATGAAAGTTATTATTAAACAGGTTTGTTACAGGTGGAAAGAAAGGGAAGGGGAGAATATAATATACAAATTTACTGTTACTGATAATAAGAGTATTTATGAAATATCTTATTCTACAATGACATACCAGTGGTATCTTTTAGCTATAGATGAGGGATCGTTACAATGTTAGCTTGCCTGGATATGGATGCTTTTTTCGCTTCTGTTGAAGAGGCTTCCAACCCTAAATTAAAAGGCAAACCTATTGCCGTTATAGGTGCAAAGGAAAGAACAGTAGTTACAACCTGTTCTTATGCTGCAAGGCGTTTAGGAGTTAAAACTGGAATGAGTAAATTTGAGGCACTAAAGGTGTGCCCTCAGCTAACCCTTGTAGTAGGGAACAATAGAAAATACACTTATGTGTCAAAAGAAATAATGCAATACCTTACCACGATTACTCCAGATGTAGAAGTATATTCTATAGATGAAGCATTTATAAATTTAGACAGTCTGGATTTTGATCCAGAAAGTTTTGCATACATTGTTAAAACGCATATATATAAGAAATTTAAAATTACTTGCTCAATAGGTGTTGGGCCAAATAAATTTATAGCAAAACTAGCATCCACAGTATTTAAACCAGATGGATATTGTTTTATCAAAGATAATGAGATTATAAATTTTATAGATTCTTTTGAATTGAAGGCTTTATGGGGGATAGGGAGCCGACTCGCAAAAAAACTAAATAATATGGGAATATTTAATACTGCTGACTTGAGAGCATATGGTAAAGAGAAACTTTGTAAAGTATTTGGCAAAAATGGTGAATATTTATATAAAATGGCCTGTGGTGTTTATGAAGAATTAGCAAATAAAAAGAAAACTTCTGTAAAATCTATTGGACATAGCATGACTCTGTTAGAAAATAATCCTTCCGTGGACAGATGTTATAATTATTTACTACAGGTATCAGAAATGGTTTCTAACAGAGCAAGAACACATAAATTATCTGGTAAAACAATATGTTTGTGTGTGAGATATGCTAATTTTGAAGGAGTAGCTAAAAGATATACCCTACCATTTTTCACTTCGGCAACACACCATATCTATGATGCTTCACTTGATTTATTTAATCAAATCGCTACTCCTGAAAAAAATATAAGACAATTGGGTGTTACATTATCAGGTTTATTAGAAAAAACAGTTATGTATTCCAATATCTTTGATAGAAAAAATTGGAAAAGCATTTACAAAGCTGTTGATAGCATAAATAAAAAATTTGGTTCTTCTGCCATTACATATGCATCTGTTTTAAATTGCGAAAGGCGAGGGGCCTTAACAATTTCTCCTGCTTGGAAACCCAGTGGTATAAGATATATAAATGTAAAGTAAAAAGTAATTGGTAGCTGCAAAATTAACTTAACGTCTACGGTTGACCTATAATAATTTATTTGTTAGTCTAATAGAGTAATGAGCAGTTATACTCATAAATACAATCCAGATAAGTTACGCAGTTTAATATCTGAAGGCAGAAATGCAAAAGAAATTATGAAAATTTTAGGTATATCCCTATGGTCTCTTAAAGAACATTTGCTGTTATTACAGTTTCAAGATAAAAAATATTATGAAGTAAAAGGCTTGTTTGACAAGGGGGTAGAACCAGAAGAATTTAGGATCTCAGAGAAAGATGGAATTCTTTTCTCCGAAGAATTATTGAGACATACAGGATTTAAAGAAGGAGACAAATGCGAATTAATCATAGAAGCTGATAGAATAATTATAAAAAAACTATAAAAGAACTATTTTTGTTCTACCAAATTAAAGATCTATGTCATTATTAAAAAATTATTTGGAAAAGTTAAGATTTCTTGAAATTAAAAATGAACATTATGAAAAAAGAGGACTTGATTTAATAGATAAGGAAAGTGGCAATATTGTTTTAAAATATCGAAAAGTTTTTATTGGGAAATTGACGATAAAAAACATTAATTTGAAAAGATATAATAATTTTTTTGAAATAGAGAATAGAGAGGATAAGACTAGAATTATCTTAAACCTAAAAAAAATCAAATAAATGGGCAGGAGTTAATTAATTGAAGAATAATATTGATAAGAAGGATCAAAAGTATAAAGACCTAACTAAACTAAGTAAAAAACTTAAATATGATCTTAACCCTTGGGTATTTTTTACAAGTTTTAGCGTTATTGTTATAGGAGTTATTTTAACAATCTTAACAGGAAATTCAGCAAAAGAAATTTTTAGCAATATTCAAACAGATATTTCAAAGTATGCAGGGTGGTTCTATGTGCTTGTGATGAATATTGTATTATTATATTGCTTTGTCTTAATGTTTAGTAAATATGGTAATTTGAAGATCGGTGGTTCAGAAGCAGAACCAGAATTTGGAACATTTAGCTGGTTTGCTATGCTTTTTAGTGCTGGAATGGGGATAGGAATTCTTTTTTACGGTGTAGCAGAACCTATATTACATTATAGTGCTAATTATTTTAATGAACCTACAAATATTGGGAGAGCAAAAACTGCAATGAATTTGACATTTCTGCATTGGGGACTCCATCCTTGGGCTGTTTACTCAATGGTAGGACTGGGTTTAGCTTTTTTTGGTTTTTCTGAAAAGTTGCCTTTTTCAATAAGAAATATCTTTTATCCTCTCATTGGGAATAAAATATATGGGTTCATAGGCAATCTAATAGATACTATTGCAGTAGTTGCATGTCTCTATGGTGTTGCAACATCTCTTGGTTTAGGAGTTAAGCAGATTAATGCCGGATTAAATATTTTGTTCAAAATCCCTATTAACAGCACTATACAAATTCTATTAATCGCAATAATAACCGCAATTGCTACTTGGTCTGTGGTTAGAGGACTAGATATGGGGATAAAACTACTAAGTACAATCAACATTTATATTGCAGCATTAATAATGCTTTTAATGCTAATATTAGGTCCTACATTATTTATTTTTAATGCTTTTGTTGAAAATATAGGAAGTTATATACAGCAATTTCCTAGGATTGCTATGTGGAAATCAGCATATACTATGAAAGATTGGCAAATAAACTGGACGATGTTTTATTGGGGATGGTGGATAGCTTGGTCTCCATTTGTTGGTATGTTTATTGCCAGAATATCCTACGGTAGAAGCATTCGTGAATTTTTATTAGGAGTATTATTCATACCCGTGATTCTAACATTTTTTTGGATGACGATTTTTGGTGGAAGTGCACTATACCTAGAGATGTTCAAAGATATAGATCTGATAAATCCTGTTAAAACTAATATAGCAATTGCTTTGTTTGAGTTTTTTAAATATTTCCCCTTAACTAAATTTTTATCGCTTGTAGCAATATTTGTAATTATTTCTTTCTTTGTGACTTCTTCAGATTCTGGATCAATGGTAATTGACATTATAACTTCGGGAGGTAACCCGGACCCACCTAAATTACAGAGAATATTTTGGGCTATTCTTGAAGGAGTAGTGGCTGCCACATTAGTTCTCGGTGGTGGCTTGGTGGCACTGCAAACCGCTTCAGTAATAGCTGGTTTCCCTTTTGCAATAGTATTACTTTTTATGTGTTGGTCTATAAAAAAAGGATTAGAGGAGTATGTAAAAAAATATGGATGGGATTAACATATTAAATATTTTCTGTTGACTTATATAAGAAAAAAATAGATCTTAAATAAAACAGTTAACTATGAAATTACTATTAATAAATCCCAAATTTGATGAAAGTTTCTGGAGTTTTAGATTTGCAATTGATAATATTTTCGTAAAAGAAAAAGCAATAAATCCTCCACTTGGTCTTGCCACAGTGGCAGCTCTTACACCTTCAAGCTGGCAGGTAAGCATTGTTGATGAAAATATTGAGCCTATACCACCAGAGCCTGATGCCGATATTATTGGAATCTGTGGTATGATGGTGCAATTCAAAAGACAGAAGGAAATAATAAAATTTTACAAGGGAAAGGGTTATACAATTGTAGTAGGTGGCAGTGGTGCTTCATTGTGTCCTGAGATGTATGAAAATATTGCTGATGTTATTATTTCTGGAGAAGCTGAATATATTTGGAAAGAATTCTGTTCTGATTTCGAAAATGGAAATTATAAAAAATTATATAAAGAAATAGGAACTGTTGACATGGCTGATGTTCCAATACCTAGATTTGATTTGCTTAAAATGGATAGATATAAAACAGCTTCTATACAGTTTTCTAGAGGATGCCCATACAACTGTGAATTTTGTGATATTATCGTTATGTTTGGTCGAAAACCAAGAAATAAGAGCAACACACAAATTGGAAAAGAACTAGATGCATTAAGAAAAAGTGGTATACGTAACATATTTTTTGTTGATGACAATTTTATTGGGAATAGAAAAAAGGCCATAATATTATTAAATTATTTGATTGAATATCAACGTAAATATAAAATACGATTTTCATTCGGTACTGAAGTTTCTTTAAATTTAGCTAAAGATGAATTATTGCTTGATTTGTTAAGAAAAGCAAATTTCGACTGGGTCTTTATAGGAATTGAATCTGTTAATAAAAATTCATTAAAAGAAGCAAATAAAAAACAAAATCAAAACATAAATGAATTAGAAGCTGTAAGAAAAATTTATTCTTATGGAATTGAAGTTTTTGCTGGATTTATAGTAGGCTTTGATAATGATGATATTAGTGTATTTAAGGAGCTTCAAGATTTTATAATAAAAAGTGGTATTCAAGTTTCTATGGTTGGGCTTCTTTATGCTCCACCCAAAACTCCGCTATATTTAAGAATGAAGAAGGAAAATAGGATAAGAGAGAATAGTGGCTATTACGAAAACACTCAGCTTGGGACAAATGTAATACCAAAAAACATGAGTTATGATGAGATGCTTGAAAATTATAAAAATCTTTATTTGAAACTTTGTACAAATAGAAACATTTATAAAAAAATAGTAAATAAGTATAAATATTTTAACAAAGAAACTTCAGAAATGGATAAAACTGATAAAAAGGTTGTAAAAAATGTTTTATTAAAAGGTATAATGAAGGGCGGAATATCTCGAATTTTCTATTTCCTTATGACCCTTTTACGAGTTAAATCTAAATATTATAGCTTAGCAGGAAGCGATTGGGTCAGTGGTATATCAATGATGGAATATGCAAAAAATAATTTTGAAAAACCTGTTAATCTCGATTTATTAAAAAATATTATATTAGATATAAAAAAACGCACTAATAAATATATAAAAAAAGGGGTTTTAAATATAAAGGTAGATTCATCATTAGACAACTCAATAAAAATAATTATACATCTAAAGGGTAATTTAAAAAATAGAGTTTATAATTTTTTACAGCTAAATATTAAGAAAATTTTGAACAAGAGCAACGCATATCTTATAATTCATATTGATGGTACATTTAAGAACTATACAGGGGTTAAAAATTTTATTTATTCCTTAAGAGATTACAGAGATAAAATAAAAATACAAATTAATAGTTCCTTGAATTCTATTTTAGATTTAGATTTTACTAATTTCAATATAAAACTTAACTGATTACTTTTCTATATGTCTTCCTGCGGTAATACCACCATCAACAGGTAAGATCACTCCTGTAATAAAACTGGCTTTTTCACTTGATAAAAACATAATAGCTTCAACAATATCTTCTGGCCGTGCAATTCTTCCTAGTGGATGAAATTTATTAAAACTTAAAAGTACTTCTTCTACCTTTTCTTTTTCAATAAAGCTTTCATAAATAGGAGTTGACACAACAGCTGGAGCAACAGCATTAACTCTAATTTTATCTTTTGCATATTCTATAGCTAAATTTTTTGTTAATGCATGCACACCTGCTTTTGCGGCAGAATATGCAGATGAAGGAGTAGATTCTATTGCTTCTAATGCCCACATTGAACCAACATTAATAATTGAACCTCCTCCATTTTTACGCATTTCATCTATTGCAAACTGAGAAGCAAAAAATGTACCTTTTAAAATGGTATCAATATAAGCATAGAAATCCTCTTCCGTATGGTTTAAGAAAGCTTTTGGTTGAAAAATTCCAGCATTATTTATTAAAATATCTATGCCTCCAAATCTGTTTATACACTTGTTTATTAAATTTTTTGATGTATTAATTTCACCAATGTCGCCTGCAAGAAAATCTATTTTTTTTAAAGTAGGATCAATTTCATGTGCAGATAACTCTAATACATCTTTTCTTCTTCCATTTATAACAACGAATGCACCATTTCTTATATACTTTATTGCCAATGTTTTTCCTATACCTGTACCGCCGCCAGTAATAATTACTTTTTTATTATTAAAATTCATGATACCTCCTAATTAAATATCAATATAAAATGTAGATAATTAAAAATTTTTCAATTATTAATTATTTTTAATTTATAATTATATTTTTAAAATTTATTTAGTATAGTTATGAACTAAATTAGATGAAATAATTTTAAAAATCTTTATAATTTATAACAAGTAATATAATATGTAAAATATAAATAGAAGTCTATTTAGAGGTGATTTTATTATATTAAGTCCTAAATTTATCTCACTAAAAACTAAAGTGCTGATCTTGTTATTATTAACAAGTATTGTACCAATTATAATCATAAGTTATGTATCAATTGCTAGTTGGAAAGCCTCAGATAAAAATATTTTAAAAAGTTCAAAAAAAATAAGCACATATTCAACAGGTCAAGCCTCTGAAGCTCTCGAGAAAGCCGCAAGGAGCATGCTTGACTCAACTACAACTTATGAAACGTCAATAGCAGATCTTTTCTTTAAAGGAATAGAAAAAGATGTTTTACATGCTGGTAAATTTGTTGAACATCTAATTAATAATAAAATGAATTATAAATATAAATGGAACCAAAATAAATACATTTATGACAGTAGGGGAGCACTAGTTAGTTCAAGGAAGGATAGTATTAATGAATCACAAATATGGGTTAGCAATAAAATTAATATAACCACTGAAATAAAGGATTTAATTGCTCTCACTGAGCACTTAGACCCAATATATAAGAATATTAAAGATGTTAATAAAAATATTGAATGGATATATGTTAACTTTGACGTTGGAGTTGAAAGACTTTACCCATGGTTCGATACAAATTTATACCCCTCTGGATCCTGGGATTTAAGAGAGAGAGAATATTATAAGATGGCTAAATTTAGTGATAGTAGATCTGTTAAGTGGAGTAAACCATATATAGATGCTTTAGGAAAAGGTTGGATGGTAACAGCTTCATTGCCGTTGTATGATAAAAATAACAAATTTATTGGAGTACAATCTATTGATGTAACCATTGAAAGTCTTATTAATAATATATTAAACTTTCAGATTGGCCAGACAGGTTATGCCTTTTTGTTAGATAAAGATGGAGATATTATAACTCTACCTGATAGAGGGAGTAAAGATCTAAAGTGGGATGATGTAAAAAACAAATCTACCTTTAACATACTCCAATCTCCAGATTTTAGATTGAGGGAAGTTTTCAAAGATGTTTTATCAGATAATAAAACTGGTATCAAACTAGTCGAATTAAATGGTGTAGAGAAATATTTTGCTCATTCTCAAATTAAAACAACAAAATGGCATATAGGAGTACTAATTCCAAGAATTGAAATAATTGAATCTGCTTTAAAAACTTCAAAAGAATTAGAATCTTATATTGCTGAAGCACATGCAATAATGGAGAATAATATTAAAGATATTATAAATAGAGCAATTCTTGGTATAATTATAACTGCATTATTCGTAATAGTAATTAGTATTGTTATTGCAAATCGATTGGTCAGTCCAATTAAAAACCTAACAGAGGGGACAAGGATTATTGCTGATGGTAATTTAGACTACAACATTGAAGTAACTACAAATGATGAAGTTGGTCGATTAGCATCATCATTTAATGCTATGGTAGAAAAACTAAAAAAATCATATGAAAAATTAGAGGGAGAAATTAAAAAAGTAAAAGATGCAAATTTAAAATTAGATTTGTTACAGGAATTATCAAAAACAATCTCTCATGAATTTGATATAAAAAAGATTTTCAACAAAATAATTACTGGGTGCACAGAGCTTTTGGAAGCAGAAATGGGGTATTTTATAATAACTGTTGATAAAGAATACTATGAAGTTATCGCAGCAACTGGTGAAGCCAGAGTTTTTTTAGGTAGTAAGAAACCAAGGAGTGCACATCCCATTGTTGAAGATACTTTAAAATCAAAAAATTATATATTTATAAAAGATATTAGCAATATTTTAAAATATAACTTAGAACATATTAAAATGTTGCATATTAAAGAAATAATTAGCGCACCCATATATGTTGATAATGAACCTGTTGGAGTTATTCAAGTATTTAATTCTATTAATACAAAAAAACATCTAAAGGAAGAAGATGTAGAAATTTTAAAATTATTTATACCTCATGCTGAAATAGCAATAAAAAATAGTAGAATATATAATCAAATTGAAGAAAATAGAAAATATATATCAAACCTTATTAAAAACATTCCAAACCCATTGATTGTTTTTGATAAAAATAAATCAATTATAGAAATAAATGATATATCAAAATCTATGTTTAACATATATAAAAATAATATTTTAAACAAAAATATATTTGAAATTTTTGATGAAAAATATACAGATGAAATTAAGGATGCAGTCAGGCAGGCTTCAATATTTGGATTTGCAAGTTGTGAAGTCAACATAAAAAAGGACGATATTGAAATACCAACTATATTAAATTTTTCTACAGTAAAAAATGAAAATGGGGAACTTTTAAATATATTAATGGTTATAACTGATATAACAGAACTAAAAAATAGAGAAGAAGAACTATATAGATTGAATAGAGAATTAGATAGGGCAGTTAAAGCAAAAACATTATTCCTAGCAAATATGAGCCATGAATTACGTTCGCCATTAAATGCAATAATTGGATTTTCAGAAGTTTTAATGAATAAAATCATAGGAGATCTTAATGAAAAGCAGATAGACTATTTAAAGGATATATATAATAACGGGAAGCATCTACTTAGTTTGATTAACGATATATTAGATATCTCAAAAATAGAAGTTAAAAAGATGGATTTAAAATTAGAAAAAGTAGAAATAAAAAATATAATAGAAGATTCATTAATAGTTGTTAAAGAATTAGCAAATAAGAAAAAAATAAAAATAGAAATAAATTGTAATAATAATATAAACCCAATAGAAGTTGATGTAAGGAGAGTTAACCAAATATTATACAACTTACTTTCAAACGCTGTAAAATTTACGCCAGAAGAAGGGAAAGTGACAATAATAGCAGATGAAGTAAGCTATGACGAATTAATAAAGCATAAAGACAAAAAAGGTTTTATAAGTTTTCCTAGGGTTTTAAGTAAGTATAAAAAATTCTTAAAAATATCCATTACCGATACGGGAATAGGTATTGCAGAAAATGATATGGATAGAATATTTAAACCATTTGAACAGATTAATACAGGTTTATCGAGAGAATACGAAGGAACTGGGCTTGGGTTAGCTCTTGTAAAAGAATTAGTAGAGTTACATAGTGGTACAATAACAGTTGAAAGCAAGCTGAACGAAGGGAGTAATTTTACTTTTTATATTCCTTATAGAGATGGTAATTAATCTATTGGTTTGCTTTTTTAAATTTGTTATTAAAATATTGAAATTTGGTTTTATGTAGTGATTTAAATTAGTTTTTATTAGCTTTTATGCAATCTTTAAGCCATAAACAATTATTTTCACCACATACGTTAACTCTATTTGTTGCAAAACATGGAATATTTTTTTCAGCAGTTTGTATTGCCCTGATTAATTCCACTTTTTTTAAATTTTTCCTGCTTACTCCCTTTTTTTTAGCAAAACTTTGTATATCTTTTAGGTTCATATATCCTCCAATCGACTTAATATTCTATATTAATTATTAAATATTATTATTGTCAATATATATTTATTTATTTTATTAGTTAACATAATATATCTTATCGGACGTTATTATAAAATTAAAAAAGTTTAATTATAATCTATTGCTTGACAGTTAATAATCTATTGATATATAAAGCATATAAAAAATGGAGAATAAATTTATGAACGAAGAACAAAAAGAAATTGTTGAGACAGAAAGATTATTTGTAACAATCAAAAAAATGTCACCATCAACATTAGTTGGAGTTGGTTTAATTATCCTGTTTTTTATATTCTGCTTTATTGCAGACCTAGCTATTAGATGGTGGATTATGGTTCCAATTGCAGCTATTAGTGTATATTTATTATATAATAACCAGAAGAAAACAGTTGGGTTAGAAAGAAAATTTTGCATTTATGGAATATGGATAATCATATCTTTATTTATTCTTAGAGACATTGTAATGTCTTACAAAATGGCTTCCCTAATTGATAGTTTTAGGGCTACAGCAAAAGATTTTCAGAATATATTTAAATATTAACCATCAAAGGTAGAGTTTTATATCTAATATTAGTGAGATCAAAAATGGCCTTTGCAACAGTTGGCGCAGCAGGTGCAACTCCTGCTCTCCAATGCCACCTAAACTTTGACCTGTTTTGATATATCTAACTGACTTAATATATTATAATTATAAAAGTTCTCGACACAGCTGGTCCGCAATTTTTAAACTCCATTTTTTCTTTAAGAGCGGCACTTAATCCCATGATTATACCACCTGTGATTTGATCCTTAATAATTTTTGGCACAAACATGTCTGTGTAATTTCCTGCTGCCACTGCATGAACAATTTTTTTTGTGTGAATTTATTTTTTTTCATATTTTAATCATCTAATATAATTCATATTATTTTAATAATCTTATATTGAATATCTTTATACACATCAATCTAGAATATTTTATTATTATAAGGATCAATGATACTTCTAAAAATGACGTGGCCATTGTCACTTACATAAAAATACTAATGTAATAGTTTAATAAATTATTTTTTATGTTATTCATTGCTAATATCATTTCAATTACAGAGCCATTTTCTCAAAATATTTGAATTAAACAATTAACACCATTGAGTGGCACAATACCGATTGCTACAATTTCCCAACAAATATAAATATAAGATTGAACAACTCCCTTTTAATAGTAGAATTCTTATATTACTTTTGTTCGTCTTAAGTAATTACCTGTAATTTTTCCACCCACAAAGCTGCCTTCTCTGACAAGCCACTGCCCTCTTAATAATACGTCTACAACAGCACCAGTAACTTGTATGCCTTCATAGGGGGTGTAGTCAACATTTTCATGCAGATGGCTTTTCATGATTTGCCATTTTTTATTAGGATCAAAAAGGACCAAGTCAGCGTCAAAATTAGGGGCAACTGCACCTTTTGAAGGATAAAGGCCTGCTAATTTTGCAGGGTTTAGGCAGCAACATTTAACAAATTGCTCTTTTGTAATGCGCCCTTTTCTAACACCTTCTGAAAAAATTAATACAAGCCTTGTCTCAATGCCTGGTGCCCCATTTGGGATTTTTGTAAAATCATCTTTGCCCAACTCTTTCTGTTTTAAAAAAAATGGACAGTGGTCAGTTGCAACTACATTTATCATGCCACAGGCCAAAGCCTTCCATAATGCTTCAATTGAGTCTTTGCCACGTAATGGTGGCGACATAACATATTTTGATGCTTCAAGAAACTCTTTATTATATAACGAATCGTCGAGTATCAAATATTGCGGACATGTTTCTGTAAATATTCTAACTCCCCTTTTAAAATGATCATAAATAACTTGTAGGCCTTCTTTTGAGGAGAGGTGAACTATATAGATAGGTAAATCAAAGATTTTGCTGTAAATTGCAGCTCTGTTGATTGATTCTGCCTCGCACTCTGCCGTGTGTGCCACAGAGTGATAGATTGGGGCAGTATTTCCATCATTAACGAGTTTTTTTGATAAATATTCTATTATGTCTCCATTTTCACAGTGTAGCATAGACAGTATTTGCAATTTCTTTAATGCGTTAAATACTTCTAATAATTTTATATCAGGGCAGCGTAAGGCATTATTATATGCCATAAAAAGCTTAACAGTAGAAACACCCTCCTGTGTTAAACTTTCTAATTCTGTCAAAATATTTTCATCTATATCAGTTAGACCTAAGTGAAAGCCATAATCTATGTGACACTTATTTGCTGCCTTTTCATGCCACTTTTTTAGTGCAGCCGATAAGGAGTCCCCTTTTTCTTGCATCGCGTAATCTACTACTGTAGTGGTTCCACCCATTGCTGCAGCCTTTGAACCACTTTCAAAGTTATCACTGGAAAATGTACTCATAAAAGGCATCTCTAAATGGGTATGAATATCAATGCCACCTGGTAAAAGGTATAATCCCTTTGCATCTATTTCCTGGGCTGCTCTGAAGAAACTCCCTAAAGCTACAATTTTGCCATCTTTAATGGCTACATCAGCATAAAAAGAGACGTCAGCGTTAACTATTAATCCGTTTTTAATAACTAAATCATAAACGTCTGCCTTCATTAGATATCTGTTAATCTTGAATATGTTTCTGGTCTTCTATCTCTGTAAAACTGCCAGGTATTTCTCACTTCTCTTATTTCATCTAAATCAATTTCAGTGTAGATTAATTCATCTTTGTTGGCAGCAGCCTCTGCTAAAAACTTACCCTTTGGGCTGCAAATATAGCTTGAGCCGTAAAATTTACCTGTTTTCCATTCCTCCTCTCCCACTCTATTAATTGCTGCAATAAAGTACCCATTGGCTACAGCATGAGCAGGCTGCTCAAGCTTCCATAAATAGGCAGATAAACCTTCCACAGTAGCTGATGGGTTAAACACAATGTCTGCACCATTTAATCCTAATATTCTTGCGCCTTCTGGGAAATGCCTATCATAGCAGATATATACACCAATGTTTCCTAAATCTGTTTTAAAAACGGGATATCCTAAATTGCCAGGTTTAAAATAAAATTTTTCCCAAAATCCTTCTAAATGTGGAATATGGTTTTTTCTATATTTACCTAAAACTTGGCCATTTCTGTCAATAACTACTGCTGTGTTATAATATACACCTGTAATTTCTTCTTCATAAATGGGTACAATGAGTATAATTTTGTTATTTTTTGCAAGTTCTGCAAACCTTTGCACGATAGGGCCGTCTGCTTTTTCAGCTAATGAATACCATTTTTTATTTTGTTCTGCAGGGAAATATGGACCATAAAAGAGCTCCTGAAAGCATAAAATCTGAACACCCTTTTTGGCTGCATCTTTTACAATTTCCACATGTTTATCAATCATTTTATCTTTAGTTCCTTCCCATTTTGCCTGGTATGCTCCAACAACTACTTTTCTCGGCATAATTAACCTCCCTGTATTTTAAATGGACGTTTCTAAATCAGCAATTTTTAGTGCCTCATCAAAGATACCTATCGCTCTGTCAATTTCTTCCTCTGTTATAATTAAAGGTGGTGCTACTATAAAGTGATTATACCATGTGTTGATATATAGACCTTTTTTAAAAGCTTCAACTGCTACTTTATCTGTCATTAAGGCAGCCCCTTTGGCCTTATCAGTTTTCGTGTTAAAAGGCTCTTTTGTGCTTCTATTTTTTACAATTTCAACTGCCCAGAAGTGGCCTAAACCTCTAACGTCACCTATTGAGGGGTGGATATCTTTTAAATGAAGCAGAACTTTTTCTAAATATTGAGCAGTTCTTGTAATGGTACCACTATCAAGTAATCTTTTATATTCATCTATTGCAGCTGGTATTGCAGATAATCCTAACGGATGATTTGCATAAGTGTGGCCATGGGCAAAATAATTATCAGTGAAGAAATCCTTTATTTTTTCATTTGTTATTGTGATTCCCACAGGAGTGTACGCTGCAGTACAACCCTTTGCTGTGGTTATAATGTCAGGTGTGGCATTCCAGTTTTGAAAGGCAAAAAGTTTTCCACATCTAAACCAGCCGCTCATTACCTCATCAAAGACTAAAAGCACATTATTTTCATCTGCTATTCTTCTTAATGTGGGTAAGTATTCTTTTACAGGCACTATTATGCCATTTGTTCCAACAACGGGTTCCACAATTATTGCGGCAACATTGCCTTCTTCTTTGATCATGTATTCCACATATTTTGCGCAAGCCACTCCGCATGAAGGGTAATCTAAGTTAAATGGGCATCTGTAGCAGTAACAGTCAGGTGCAA
>DHGE01000008.1 GCA_002402635.1 Deferribacterales bacterium UBA4806 | reverse complement strand
ACTGGATAACATGGCACGGCCTTGCGTTAAATGTGGATGTCAACCTTGATTACTTTGATTACATAGTGCCATGTGGAATTAGAGAATTTGGAGTTACCAGCTTTAAAAAGTTAGGGTTTGAGACTTCTATTGATGACGTGAAAGCTCATATAAAATATTCTCTAAATGAGGTATTTTCAAAAGATGCAGTCTATTCCTGATTGGTTAAAAGTAAATGTAAATGTTAATAAAATGAGAAGGTTAAATGATTTATTTAATCTTCATGGAATTGAAACAATTTGCTGGAATGCAGATTGCCCAAATATCTGTGAGTGTTATGAAAATCACACTGCCACTTTTCTGTTAATGGGCAATATCTGCAGCAGAAACTGTGCATTTTGCGGTGTTACTAAAGGCACTCCCAAGCCTTTGGATTACAATGAAATTAATAGAATAAAAAAGGCTATCTCTAATCTAAATATATCATATGTTGTTTTAACAACTGTTACAAGAGATGACTTACCAGATGGTGGAGCATACTATTTGAGAGATATTATTAATGCACTTAATGATGAAAAACTTTTGGTTGAAGCTTTAATACCAGATTTTAATGGGAATACTTATTTACTGGATCAGATAATTTCAGCAAGTCCAGCTGTTTTAGGGCATAACTTAGAAACTGTTAGAAAGCTCTATCCAATAGTGAGGCCCCTTGCCAATTATGANNATCCTGTTAGGGTTAGGCGAAAGTATTGCAGATATTGATAAAGTGATATGTGATTTAGTATCTGTTAATTTAGACATATTAATTGTTTGCCAATATTTAAGACCATCCAAAAAACAATTGGAAGTGAAAGAGTATGTAACATTAGATACTTTTGAATTAATAAAAGAAAAGGCAATTAATGCTGGTATAAAATATATTGTTTCAAAACCTCTTGCGAGAACATCTTATAAAGCCTTTGAGATATATAAAAAACTAAAAGGAGGAGATTGCTATGAAATTGAAAGATAATGTTGCAATTGTAACAGGTGGTGCTGGAGGAATAGGAAAAGCTGTTGTAAGAGCTTTGCTTGATGAGGGAGCCTATGTTGTAATAGTTGAGGCAGAAGATCTTAATTATTCTACCAATCAATACTATGATAAAAAAATTAAAGGATTAACAAGAGCACAAGAGTTACTAACAGAGTTTTCTGATTATAGGGACAGGATAATTATTTTAAATGGTGATGTATCAAAGTGTAGTGATGTTACTAAGGTAATTGATGAGGTAACTAAAAAATATAATAGAATTGACATTTTGGTTAATATAGCAGGAGTTGTTACAGCAGGAACTATTGAAGACTTGAAAGAAGAAGATTGGGACTTAACAATGGATGTTAATGCAAAGGGAACATTTTTATTTTGTAAATATGCTTTGCCTGTGATGAAAAAACAAAACTACGGCAGAATTATAAACTTTGCCTCCATTGCTGGAAAAGTAGGAATTCCTGAATTGTCACATTACTGTGCATCAAAATTTGCTGTTATTGGATTAACAAATGCTTTAGCAAAAGAGGTTGCAAAATTTGATATTACTATCAACGCAGTATGCCCTGGAATAGTTAACACACAGATGTGGGATTTACTTGCAAAAAGATGGTCAAAATCAGGTGAAAATATAGAGGAAAGCTTTAAAAGAAATGTTGGCAATATGATACCACAGGGAAAACCACAAACACCAATGGATATGGCAAAGGCTGTGATGTTTTTAATTAACTCTGAACATGTTACTGGCCAGGCCATTATTGTTGATGGCGGGGCAACTATGTAAATATCAGCTTAATAAATTAAAAAATGGAGGTGCTTTATGTTAGAAAAGGCTTTGTTAAACAAGGTGTTACAGGTAGCTGTTGTTGTAAAAGATTTGATGAAATCAGTGAAAACTTATAACGATGATTATGGGATAGGCCCATGGTCAATTTATGAATTTAATCCTAAAACAGTCAAAAATATGATAATAAATGAAAAGAAAGTGGAATACGCAATGAAGCTAGCAGTGTGTGACATAAATGGGGTGCAATGGGAGTTGATCCAGCCACTTGATGATAAGTCAATTTATGCTGATTTTTTGAAAAAGCATGGAGAAGGCCTACATCACATTGCTTTTGGAACACCTGACTATAAAAAAACATTTAATGCATTAAAAGAAAAAGGTAAAAAGATAGTACAGGGAGGCAATTGGCAAGGTTTGACCTATACTTATATGTCAACACAGGATGACCTTGGTGTTATAGCAGAAATTTATGATATAGATCCAAATTTCAAATGGCCTGTACCAGAAGATAAATACCCAAAGTAAAATGATTTATGTGCATAATGAAATTGTAAAGATGATGTAAACTCCTATATATTAATAATTAGGCAAATCTTGCATATATTCATGAGTTTTGATAATATTCCTTTTTTGGCCACACTTCATTTCATTGGGAATTAAAATCTATTTATTACTTAGTTTTGCTGACCTCGTGATCCGAAAAATTCTCCTTCTGCCATTAGCTCCATCCTCAAAAGCCTAATATAATAGTCTGGTAGCTCATTTAAATGGGCAAGCGCAATCTTGCCTGTGAGATATGGGTCATCATCGGTTACATTAGTATTAGGGTCAACTAGCCCATGTTCTAATTCAACTTCAAGGCCCACTCTAAATTGGTCAACATCAAAGGGTGAATTTTCCCAATTTATGCCTATTTTTGTTCCAATTTGTTTAGCTTCATCAAGTGAATAGTGCCATTTTCCACCATTTTCTTTAATAAATTGAGATTTTAAGCGCTCCCATCTTGCATCTTTGAAAGGTTGCTGTGCAACTGCAACTTCTGTGTTGAAAATAGCTAGAATTGCAAAAATAAATATTATGCTTATAAACTTTCTCATGTTAAACCCCCATATCACAAAGTAACTTCTAATTGTATACAATATAATTAAATTCTAATAATTTTAAACATGAATTTCAATGTAGCCATTATAAAATAATAAAAAATTATAACTTAATTTTATTCAGTCTTAAAGCATTTGCCACTACAGATACAGAGCTTAAGCTCATTGCAAAAGCTGCAATTATGGGGCTTAATAGCAGTCCTGTGAATGGATATAGAATTCCAGCTGCGATAGGAATCCCCAGTGCATTATACCCAAAAGCCCAAAGGAGATTTTGTTTAATATTCCTTATTGTTGCTTTACTTAAACACCGTGATTTAACTATACCATGTAAATCCCCTTTGACAAGGGTAATATCAGCACTTTCTATTGCAACATCAGTCCCTGTACCCATTGCTATTCCTACATCTGCTTGCGCTAATGCTGGAGCATCATTTATTCCATCACCTGCCATTGCAACAATTTTTTTATGTTTCTGCAAATCTTTAACCACTTCTACCTTTTTTTCAGGAAGTACTTCTGCCACTACATTATCAATGCCCAATTTTTTTGCCACTGCATTCGCGCTTGTTTCATTATCCCCTGTAACCATAACAATTTTTAAGCCTTCTCTGTGAAGTGCTTTGATAGCTTCTGGTGTAGTTTTTTTAATAGTATCTGATACGCCAATTAGGCCAGCAATTTTTCTATCAACTGCTAAAAACATTACAGTTTGCCCATTTTGTTGCATACTTTCAGCTTTTTTATCTATATCTTCTATGTTTATTTCTTCATCCTCAAATAGTTTAATATTTCCGAAGGCAACCTCTTTATTATCAATTAATCCCTTTATGCCCTTTCCTGTAATAGAATTAAATTTTTCAGGCATTTTTGGTTCAACACCTTTTTCCTTAGCTCCATCAATAATCGCTTTAGCTAAAGGATGCTCACTTCCCTGCTCAATACTTGAGGAATAAAATAACACATCTCTTTCACTAAAGGGTTTGATTGCTAAAATTTCAACTAATTTAGGTTTTCCCTCCGTTAGAGTTCCGGTTTTATCAACAACTAGTGTATCAACCTTCTTCATTGTTTCAATTGCTTCGGCATTTTTAAATAGAATCCCAGAACTTGCACCTTTGCCTGTTGCAACCATTATGGACATTGGTGTAGCAAGTCCCAAAGCACAGGGGCAGGCAATAATTAGTACAGATATTGAATTAATTAAAGCGTAAGCTAACTTTGGGTCAGGCCCAAAAATTGACCATATTATAAAGGTAATAACTGCAATTATTATAACAATCTGTACAAAATACATTGCAACGATATCAACGAGCCTTTGTACAGGAGATCTACTTCTTTGAGCTTCTCCTACTAACTTGACGATCTGGGCAAGTAAAGTGTCCTCACCTATTTTCTTAGCTTCAAGTATAAACATTCCTGTTCCATTTATTGTGGCCCCAATTACATTATCTCCTTTTTTCTTTTCAACAGGTATGGGCTCTCCTGTTAACATAGATTCATCTATTAAGCTAGATCCTTCAACGATCACTCCATCTACAGGGATCTTTTCGCCAGGTTTTACTTTTATTAAATCACCTATTTTTATATCCTTTATTGGAATTTCTTCTTCTGTGCCATGTCTAATAATTCTTGCTGTTTTAGGTGCTAGACCTAAAAGGGCTTTTATTGCGCCACTTGTTTTGCTTCTTGCTTTTAATTCCAAAACCTGGCCGATTAAAACAAGTACTACAATAACAGCTGCTGCCTCGAAATATACGCCAACCTGTCCGCTTTCATCTTTAAAGGCTTTCGGGAAAATTTGCGGGAATAGTACTGCTATTATACTGTAAAGGTAGCTAACACCAACACCCATCCCAATTAGGGTGAACATATTGGGACTTTTATTAATAATGGATTGATAAAACCTGACAAAAAAGGGTAGGCCGCACCATAAAACAACAGGAGTTGCAAGAATAAGTTCAATCCAGTTTAAAAGCTCATAGGAAAAACTATCAAAAATTGATGAAAGAAATGGGGTATGCCTTCCCATGGCAATTATTATAATGGGTAATGCAAGGATAGCACCTACTATAAAACGACGAGTCATATCAATTAGTTCTGGGTTCTCTTCATTCTCATCAAAGGAAGCTGCCTTAGGTTCTAAAGCCATACCACATTTAGGACAACTCCCTGGGCCAACCTTTTCAATTTCCGGATGCATGGGGCATGTATAAATGCTTTTTTGATCTTTTGTGCTAATTTCTTCAATTTTATTATGACATAAATAATTTTTAGGATTTTTTTCGAAAGCAATCTTACAATGATGACAACAAAAGTAGTAGGTAGTTCCATTATATGTTGTGTTAGCTTTTGCTTCTGTCTGCTCGAATTCCATCTTGCAAACGGGATCAACAATTTTCATATTACATCCTTTTAAATTAGATATGCATTAAATATAGTAATAGTAAAATTTTTTTAAAGTTTTAAAAATAAAGCAGGGTTTTTATGCCCTGCTTTATACAATTTTAAAATTAAGTTGTATTAATATTATTCTAAGGGGAGATTACTTCTTGAATACTCACTCATTGAACCTTCATAAATTCTGACATCGGGATGCGTACCTATATATTTAAAAATAAACCAGTTGCCTGATGCAGAAACCCCTGTGTTACAGTAAGAGATGACGGTTTTATTAAGTAGTTCTGCTGGATTTGAAAAACCTTTTTCATACACAATGTTGAGTAGTTCATTTTGATTTATTAACACATAGTAGTTGTTTACCTTTTTTGTTAGTGTTGCCACATCTATATTAATTGCTCCTGGTATGTGACCATGTCTTGTAAGTCTTGTATCTGTATCTTTGCCATAGTAATAATCTGTATTTCTTGCATCAACAAAAAGCACGTTTTTATTATTCAAATTTTGACTTACATAATTTATATCTACAAGAACTTTGTCATCAGAGCCATTGTATGTTAAATTTGATGGGGATGCCATTTCTACGCCAGCTTCATATCCTTTATTTTCGAAAGTCCATTTTGTAAAACCGCCATCCATTAAATATGTATCTTTTATATTCACATAATTTAACAATGCAATGATACGAGTTGCTTGCATATAGTCATTAGATGTAGCCCCCGCAGAATATACAATAATTTTATTAGTTCTATCGATACCATTATTTTTAAATACATTGACTATTTCCTGTGGAGATTTTGCCATGCCAGGGATACCATTTCTTGTTTCAGTTAGGTCATTATTTGTTATTAATACTGCATCTGCAATATGCCCTTGTTGAAAAGCTTTCCCATCTCTTGTATCAATAAATTTAACATTTTTGTTTGAATTTAACTCCTTTAATGCATCATCTGTTGATATGATTCCAGCTGCCCATAAACAAAAAGCCTGGAAAAAAATGATAAAAAACACTGAAATAAGTTTTGTTTTCATCTATAATCTCCTTTTTATTCAATTTTTTTTATAATCCTTTAAATATTCTCACAATCAAAAATTGGTTTTTTATATGGTTTAATGTCTAAAATGGGAGTGCCATCGAACATATCTATATGTTTGACAGTTAAAATATTTTTATTGATACCTACTACTTTAACAATTGACAAACCTATAGGATTTGGCCTCACAGGTGAGCATATGCTAAAAACACCCATTTCTTTATCTCCGTGGGGTGGAATTCTACGTAAAAAATTTTTTGTAAATTTTGATGATTTATGAAAATGAAATAAAACTACAATACAGTCTCCCACTTTTATATCAGTAAGCCCTGGCAGATATTTTTCTTCTATAATGAGTGCCCCTATTGTTTCGGAGGAGTTATAATGTTTGGGAATATTTATTTCGTCAACTTTTACAAAACCTATAGGATTAAACTGAATAGTCTCTATAATAAAACCCCTATCTTTTAATTATACTACTTTTTTCAATAATATCAATTAATCAAATTGCTTCATTTAAAATATATTTATAATTATATAATTGCCTTATATAAAAATCTACATAAAAATTTAGCCATCTCAAGGCTTATCCCTTTGTATATTCAAAAGGCTATACTGAACTCCATAAATATTGAACACTTGTAGAATAAATTTAAAACTCTAATTTTAAATAAATTCAATACTATCAATTACTTATATACTTTGAGCTGATAAAGTCGAGTTAAAAGAAGAAAAATCATTAGTTTGCTTGTGGGTACAAGCTAAACAATTGAATTTTTCTTATCACTTTATTTTTATTTGCCTTTCTGTGACTCAATGTAACTGAGGATTATGCCCATATCCATTAAGCCAATAGAAGAAATAAAACTTGAATTTGTCCATGTTGAAGGGAGTCTTTTCTTTAATTCAGAAAATTCTTTACGCAGTTTACTTGAAGAATGTCTCTTAATATGCCCAATAATATCATAGATGCCAATCTTAGGGTTAATATCTAAAACTAAGTGAACATAATCTGGCTTGATATCAATATCTATAATACTGTAACCAAAATCCTTCTGTTCTTCTTCAATTAAAGCCTTAAGTCTGCTAGCAATCCTTCCTTCTAATATAGATCGTCTATATTTAGTACAAAAGACTACATGATATTGGCATGAATAAACTAGCTTTTCCTTTCCACTCTTATCTATTTCATATTTATATTTTTTTGGAGGTAGTTTAATTTCCATATTTTCCAAAGTATATATAATAGATCTAAAATAATCAATAGATATAATAAAAAAACATCAATATATAATTTATATTGAGTTAAATATTTATTTTTTTAGATTTATTTGGCCCCAGTTTCAAATAAATTTCAGAGTTGTTAAGAAGTTCATTAATATCTATTTCCTTATTTATATATTTTGTATAGATATCTTTTGAAATATAAACTCTTGCAGTTTCATAATTACTTCTACCAATCAATTCTTTTGGGAATTCTTTCACTTGCCATGTGAAACTTAACATTATCCCATCGAAACGTTTATCACTGAAAATCTTGTTGAAGTCAATTTTTTTTAAAGGTAATAAAATATCGGGCAATCTTTTCTCTATAGCATATTCTGCTCTGTTTTCAAAAGTTTTATAGGTGTTTGCTGAGACAGAGACATCTAATGGACATGCAATAAAAAGCCAGAATCTAATTAATTCTTCATACATGCATCCTTCAGTCTGACATTTCTCCGAAATAGTAAACCCAATTCCATTTTTTTGTACTGGAAAGTTAAAACCTGATAATTGCTTATAAATATTAAATAATTCCTCTTGATATAATAATTTTAATCTACGTCCTTCCTCTGTATCTGGTTTCCAAATATAGTCTGAATAGTATTTAAGTTCTTTTTTTGCGCAAGCACCTAAAATACATAAAAATAGAATTATAAAAACTGTAAATAGAGATTTTAATGAATTTTTCATAGTTTATTCTATAGAGTTTTTGTAAAAATTACAATATTAAAGACATAATAAAATTAATTATAGCAATCAGTAAAACCATTAAAATACTGTGTTTAAAGGTAAATCTGAAGATTTCACCTTCTTTTCCAATAAGCCCACTTGCTGCTGCCCCTACGGCGATACTTTGAGGAGATATCATTTTACCACATACTCCACCTGTAGAATTGGCCGCAACGGCTAATTCAGGGTTTAACCCTAATTGTTCAGCAGTGGTGTTCTGGAGCGAACAAAACAGAGCATTTGATGAAGTATCACTACCTGTAAGAAAAACGCCTAACCAGCCCAAAATTGGCGAAAAGAATGGGAAGAGAAATCCAGTTGAGGTAAGAGCGAGTCCAATGGTGGAACTCATTCCAGAATAGTTCATTAAATAGGCTAATCCAAGTATGGATAATATTGTTATGATAGGATAGATTAACATTTTAAGAGTTTTTAAAAAACATTTATAGGCATCTCTATAACTATATGAAGGCATAAAAAAAATTGATATTAGCCCTGCTATAAAGATAGCTGTTCCAGCGCTTGAGGCATAACTAAAGTTATATATTGCACTATATGGCGAATTGGTAGGTGTTATAGGAGAAGTTTTATAAATAATATTATCTAAATAGGGCCACGGTATTTTTAAATCTAAATTGTTTAAAAATCCTTTAGTAGGCATTGTAGACCAGATGTAAACAATTAAAGCCAAAATAATATATGGAAGCCATGCTTTAAATACAACAGGAAAGGTTAAATTAATATTTTTTTTATTACTTTCCTTTGCCTCCTCGGGAAAATGAAATATTGTTTTTGGTTTAACAAACCTTGTGAATATTAGTAGTGCAATTATTGTAGTTATTGATGCAAGCAAATCTGGCAGATAAGGACCTACATAGTTAGAGACAAAAAATACAATAGAAGCGTAGATAACTCCTGCAAATATAAGAAAGTGGATAACTTCAATTGTTCTCTTTATACCACACATAACCAGGTTTAACCAAAAAGGGACAATAAGAGCTATTATTGAGACTTGTATACCTGCAATAGATGAGATATTTAATAGGTTAGTTTTGGATACATCTGCTGCAACTATTATGGGGATCCCAATTGCTCCAAATGCAACAGGAGCTGTGTTGGCAAGCAGACAGATTTTAGCAGCATATATGGGGACAAAACCTAAACCCACAAGCATAGCAGTAGTAATGGCTACGGGTGTACCGAAACCTGCAGTTCCTTCTATAAAAGCACCAAAGGCAAAAGCTATAAAAATTGCCTGTAACCTTCTATCATCAGTAATTTTTGATAAAGATTCCTTAATTATGTCAAATTGTCCAGATTGAACAGTCATATTATAAAGCCATATTGTAGTAACAATGATCCAAATTATAGGGAACATTCCGAAAATCATTCCCATAAGAGCAGAGCTAATAGCAAGAAAAGGTGGCATTCTCCAGATTAATGTAGCAATTATTAAGGCCGATAATAAAGAAGCTAAAGCAGAAATATGACCTGATTTTCTCTTAATAGCTAACATATAAAACAATATCATTAGAGGAAGTGAGGCAATAAGAGC
Organism: Deferribacterales bacterium UBA4806; assembly: GCA_002402635.1. Classification (GTDB taxonomy): domain Bacteria; phylum Chrysiogenota; class Deferribacteres; order Deferribacterales; family UBA228; genus UBA228. Next base: position 3,594 of record DHGE01000008.1, on the reverse strand, counting down.
AGAAAGATAGATATTTAATGCAGGATTATATATTTGAATCCACATACGCTTTAATAACAATTAATATAAATAAGTTCAATAAAAAGATGTAAAAAATAAAATAATATTATATAATATTATTTATTTAGAATAATTTGGGGGTTTTATGATAAAAAATTCTTTAGTAAGAGAATTAGAAGGTCTTATAGGACAAACAAATGTATTAATCGATGAGGTCGATTTATATAGTTATGCCTATGACGCTGCAGTTGAAAAACCAGTTTCTCCCGATATTGTCCTTACTCCAGAAAAAACTGATGATTTAGGTAAAATTATAAGTCTGCTTAATGAAGAAAAAATTCCCACTATAATTAGGGGCGCTGGAACAAATTTAAGTGGAGGCACAATACCTATAAAAAAAGGGGCAGTCATTGTCACAACAAAATTAAACAGGATATTAGAAATAAACTGTAATGATATGTATGCAGTTGTTGAACCTGGAGTGGTTACTGCTAAATTTGCTTCAGTCGTTGATAAAAATGGGCTTTTTTATCCACCTGACCCAGCCAGTCAGAATGTTTCAACACTTGGAGGCAATGTTTCTGAAAATGCTGGTGGATTAAGAGGTTTAAAATACGGTGTTACTAAAGATTATGTAATGGGGATGGAATTTTATGATACTATGGGCAATTTAATAAAAACAGGTTCAAAAACTGTTAAATGTGCGACAGGACTTAATTTGTCTGCATTAATGGTGGGATCAGAGGGTACATTGGGTGTAATAAACAAAATAATATTAAAATTAATTCCTAAACCAACATTTTCTAAAGCAATGATGGTAACTTATAATGATATGTTAAATGCATCTGAGAGTGTTTCAGCTATTATATCCAATAAAATACTTCCTGCCACACTGGAATTCTTAGATAATTTTACTATAAGGGCCGTTGAGGATTATTGCAAGATTGGTTTACCCATTGATGCAGCTACAATTTTGCTTATTGAAGTTGATGGGAATTATGAAGAAGCTGTGGAGGATGAGGCAAGAAAAGTGATGGCAATATGTGAAAAACTAAATGGTTCTGTTAAAATAGCAAACAATATAGAAGAAAAAAATAAGCTATGGGAAGCTAGAAGAGTTGCATTGGCAGCACTTTCTAGGGTTAAGCCCACTGTAATATTAGAAGACGCTACCGTAAAAAGGAGTGTAATTCCTGAAATGGTTAAGTTAGTAATAGATGTAAGTAAAAAATATAATGTTCTTATTGGAACTTTTGGGCATGCAGGCGACGGTAATTTACATCCCACAATATTAACAGATAGAAGAGACAGCGAAGAAATGAAAAGAGTATCTAAAGCTATTGATGAAATATTTCTTAAAACTATTGAATTAGATGGTACTCTTTCTGGTGAGCATGGTATAGGAATTGCAAAGTCTAAATATTTTAAGGCTGAAGTTGGGTTGTCAACAGTTGATTTTTCAAACAGATTAAAACAGACATTTGATCCAAACAATATTTTGAATGCCGATAAATTTCTGAAGGTGATATGATGGAGGATTTAACACACTTAGTTGGATTATTAAAAGCATTAGATGATAAACTTACAAAATGTATGAAATGTGGTTTTTGTCAAGCTGTATGCCCTTTATATAATGAAACATTTAAGGAATCTGATACTTCTCGCGGGAAAGTGGCTATTTTGGAAGGTTTGGCCGATAGTTTGTTCAATAATACAAAAATTGCCTCTGATAGAGTAAATAGATGTGTAACTTGTGGCAGTTGTGAGGCAAACTGTCCTAGTGGGGTAGATACATTAGATATTTTTTATCATAGTCGTATTATTTTAAGTGAATATAATGGGCTTTCACTTGCAAAAAAGATTATATTTCGTAATATGTTGGCAAAACCAGCCGTTTTTAATTCCCTTCTAAAATTAGGTAGTACTTTTCAGGATATATTTTTAAAGAAAGCTAATGAAGATATGCAGACGTCTTGTGTTAAATATTTTCCGCAATTAAAAAATAGGCATATAAAAAAACTAGTGAAGCAACCTTTTCATAATAAATATAAAAGCAGAGTAAATAGTAATGGAAAAATAAAAGTACTATTTTTTTATGGATGCGTTATAGATAGAATGCTACCATCAATAGGAGAAGGAGTTGTTAAGGTACTAAATAAATATAATATTAATACTATAATCCCTGAAAAACTTATATGTTGTGGCATCCCTGCTCTTGCCAGTGGAGACATGAAAACGTTTACTAACATATTAAGGCAACAAGTAAAACTTATGGAGCATATTTCCTTTGATTATATAGTATCAGCTTGTGCAACATGTAGCTATACTTTAAAAAAAATATGGAGAGATTATTCATATAGGCTTAATAAAAGAGAAAAAGATATAATACTCGATTTTTCTAGCAAAACGTTGGATATAAATGAGTTTCTAATTNNCATGATCCATGTCATTTGAAAAAATCCTTAAAAATTAGTGCTGAGCCAAGAAAAATTATAGCTATGACAGGTCATAGCTATAGTGAGTTACCAGAAGCTGATTGGTGTTGTGGTGCTGGTGGGTCCTTTAATTTGCAGCATTATGATCTTTCATATAATATAGGTTTAAGAAAAATAAAAAATATTGATAGTATAAACCCTGATATAGTTGCCTCATCATGTCCAGGTTGTATATTGCAAATTTTAGACCTTGCATCACAAAATAATAAAAGTTATAAAATTAAGCATGTAATAGAGCTATTAGCAGAAAACATGTAGGAGGTTTTAATGGAGCATAATAAATATGTTGCGAATTTTGCTGAATTTGTGGGTAAATCGGACGAAACAAAGAAATTTATTCAGTTTAGTAGTACTGCTTTTAAAGGTGGCGTACTAGATAATAAAACAAAAGAATTAATTGCTCTTGCTTGTGGTGTTGTAAGCCGTTGTGAATATTGTATTAGAGCTCATATGGAAGGGGCTTTAAAAGCTGGAGCTAGTGAAGATGAAATTATAGAAATGCTTAATGTAGTGATTGCAATGTCAGGTGGACCAGGGTTAGCCTACTCAACTGTTGCATACAGTATAATGAAGGAAATTAAGGGCTAAGTTTTTTAGGGAATAATTTGATATTAATTGTATATTTAAAGAATCTATAGAGTAACCATAGAAAAAATAGCGGCATTAGAATTGTATCTAAAATGAATAGAACTATTAGCTTAATGCTGCTATTAATAATATTTTCTGCGTTATCTTTTAAATTTTTTAACCAATTTTCATTTTTATTTTCTCTTTTTATAAAATTTTTAAAACCCTCTAAAATTCCTTCTCCTGAAAAAATTGCTCCATATGTTGTTGATAATTCTCTATTTGTCTCAGTTAAAGTTGTTTTTGCATCCATGTATTTCTGCTCAAAAAATAGTTTATTTGCAGACCAATCGAGAAAAACAAAAAAGGGTAATATGAGTTTTATGATTAAAGCACAAATAAATAATTTTATTGTTAAATTGGTAAGCACTGTTTTCCTCAATTTTTTTACAATCAACAAAAATATTATTAAAATAAGACAAATATTTAGCAGTAAATTAATACTAATAAAGGGAGCAATTTCAAGAAAGAA
>DHGE01000027.1 GCA_002402635.1 Deferribacterales bacterium UBA4806 | reverse complement strand
TAATGGGATCAGAAGATTCTTTCACAGGGCCTATAAATTTGGGCAATCCAAATGAAATAAGCATATTAGAATTAGCCCAAAAGATTATTAAGCTATGCAATTCGAAAAGTAAAATAGTTTTTAACAAATTACCAAATGATGATCCAGCAAGGAGAAAACCTGATATTACATTAGCCAGGATTAAATTGAATTGGGAACCAAAAGTTTCTTTAGATGAAGGCTTAAAATTAACCATTTCTTATTTTAAACAATTAATCAGCAAATAAGACTTACATTGCAATAATAAAAATTGTTAACTTAAATCGTTGAACTTCGGAAGTTGAACTTTCTACCAACTTCCGAAGTTGGTAGAAAGTAAGTTATTAGAACAGTTGAAACTACATAGAATAATGATTATATTGAAAAAATAAAAGAGACTATTGCACAATTTTACCTTGAAATCATTATTTCTTCTACAGAAGCAATAGAAAAATTAATTTACTTACTATTTATTTAGAATATACTAAATACATATATTAGTGTATCTCATAGTTTAATAAGAAAAAATATAGAGGTAAAATATGAAATTTATAGTAATAATTGATCGAGATGAAAATGGTATGTATATTGTAGAATGTCCTTCCATACCGGGATGTGTTAGCGAAGGTGTAAATGAAGAAGAAGCAATAGAAAATATCAAAGACGCTATAAAACAATGCCTCGAAGTTCGAAGTGAAAAAGGTATGCCACTTACCATAAATATGCGGGAAGTAGAGGTAATAGTTTAATGCAAAAGCTTCCACTTTTAAGTGGACGTGAAGTTATTAAAGTATTTCAAAATCTTGGCTGGCAAGTGGCAAGGCAAAAGGAAGTCATATTATACTTGTAAAAGAAGGACATATTGCTACATTATCTGTCCCTGATCATCGCGAAGTTGCTAAAGGAACGTTAAAGGCACTTATTGCTTGTGCTGATATAACAGTTGAAGAATTTCTCTCAGCTATGAAATAAGAAAATAATTAGTTTTTCTATTTTGGAAGTGAAATCGTTGAACTTCCGAAGTTCAATTTTCTTCCAACTTCCGAAGTTGGGATCTCTATTGAAATAAATAAATTTGTATGTATTATTATACATATAATTATATTGAGGTAGAATATGGCTGTTAAAAAAATGACAATAACATTGGAAGATAATTTAGTAAGAGAAATTGATGACTTCTCAAAGGTGTTAGGCTTCAAAAAGAGTGAATTGATTGCTAATGCAGTAGAATTTTATCTTGACTATATTGATATTGAAATGGCTGTAAAGCGAGCAGAAGAATATGAAAAAGGTAAAAGCAAAGGTTATTCAATAGAAGAAGCAAAAAAAATGTTGAACATAACATAAATGTACAAGCTTGAAATAGAAGAGTCTGCATTAAAGGAGATCTCAAAGTTAGATAAGCATATACAAATTTTTATGATGAACTGTGTAGAGGAAATTGAAAAAAATTATTATGAATTTAAAAAAATAAATAAAATCGAACCATTAAAACATGATCTAAAAGGATTCTATAAATATAAGGCACGAACTTTCAGAATTATTTTAAAAGAATATGAAGAAAAGCTCTTAATACTCGTAGTTAGTGTAGGCCATAGAAGAGAAGTATATAAAAAATTAAAAAACAAAATTTTATAGATGTTTTTTCTTAAACTTCATAAATGCAATTTCAAAAGGAACCAATTTTAAAGCTTAACTACATCGCAAGTGGTCAAATTAATTTAAATTATGAGGAGTTAGTGACTAAGTGTTATAGAGAAAATAAGATTTTAATTTATAACAAATTAAATTTGCGTAAAATATCGGCTATATTTTTGTCTTTTGCAGCCAACTCTCTGAAAGCATTTATGAGGTCCTTCACTTTGCCTTCTTTTTCAATACGAGCCACTGCATCATCTGTTGCTCTTCTAATTATGGTACGCCTATCCCAATAAGCAAAGCCAATGTTGCCTAAAGTCAAAGTTACAAATATAGCCGTTAAAATCCAGAGGAATGTCATCATATCTTGAAAACGCTTGTCAATCTGCTCAAAGCGTTTATTCATATCCTCTCGTAATTCAACAATTCTTTTATCAACTACCTCAAAGCGTTTGTCTACAGCCTCTTTGAATTCCTTCATAGTAACTTCAAGCCTGATAAGCCTTTCTCTGTCAGCTTGCGTAAAATTGTTTTCCTGTGTACTATAAGGTGAGGCATCTTTTCTTTCCACTGCATTTGCAGTATTAATTAACATAACAAAAATGAAAAGAATTAATGTAAATAAAAATTTAATTGCCTTCATAAAAATATCTTTAGCCTCTAACAATAATTATATAATAATTTATAAAATTATCAAATAAAATGGAAAGATACATTGGAAAACTAATAATAAGGTGAATTACTAAAAAAATTCTAAATTGTTGAACTTCGGAAGTTGAACTTTCTCCCAACTTCCGAAGTTGGGAGAAAAAGTTGGTATAAACAGACTACACTGTATTGCCTAAATAAGTCTATTTTAATCTCCTCTATAAAAACCATATTCCTTTGCATTAACATTATGCCTTTTTTCATAGCCTAATGTTGAGGTTGGAGTTAGTCCATAGTCGTGGCCAGGGTATACAATTGTATTTTCTGGCAGTTGCATAATCTTCCTGAGTGTGGCACCAAGGGTTGGTCTATCACCATAGGGTAAATCGGTTCTGCCACTATCACCAACGAACAATGTATCACCAGTAAAGATATGACCATCAGTATAGTAACAGACGCCACCAGGAGTATGCCCTGGCGAATGTATAACTCTAAGTTTTACAGTATCTCCAATTTCTATAATATCACCATCGTTTAATAGAATATCTACTTTTTTGGCGTAATGCGGTATGTCGTCTTTATGCATTGCTATTTTAGCTCCAGTTTCGGCACTAATAGATTCAGCTTCCGATGTGTGGTCATAGTGAAAATGAGTGGCTAAAATATACTCTAATTTCAGATTATTATTTATTATATATCTCAAAATGCTTTTTTTATCAGCTCCTGGATCAATTACAGCACATTTCTTACTATACTCACAAGCTACTATATAGCTAAAATTATCTGTGCTTCCTAATTTTATCTGCTTTATAATCATATACATCACCTCTTCCTAATATTTTAAAATCATCTAATTATTCTGCAAGGATCAATTTTATTATATTTTATATTACATATTTTTTAGTAATCTAAAAAATTACTTATATTAGATAAGTTTGTATCGAGATAAGATAATATTGACCTAAAAGTTGAATTTAGATATATCTATAGAACATAATTTAATTATTGTAATTAAAGGAGGAAAATATGTTTATAAAGCAATTGTCAGCATTTATTGGTATTTTTATGCTAATTCTATTGGTATCTTCTGCTTCTGCTCAACTATCACAAATACTGCCTCGAGGAAACAATACATTAGAAAAGCGAATAGATGAACTTTTAAGTAAAATGACTATTGATGAGAAAGTGGGACAACTTGCACAAATAGATTATGGAGCAATAGTAACAGATGGAAAGCTTGATTTGACAAAGGCAAGAGAATTTATTGTGAACAAACATATTGGTTCATTTTTGAATGTACAAGGGCAAGAGGCCAAAATTGTTCAGGATATAGCCTTAAATGAAACACGATTAAAAATTCCACTTCTTCTTGGCAAAGACGCTATACATGGGCATGCACTATATCCTAATGGAACAGTTTTTCCTATGCCTTTAGGGTTTGCTTCAAGCTGGGATGAAAGTTTAATGGAAAAAACTGCTGCAATAACAGCAGCAGAGATGACTGCAACAGGTGTTAACTGGAATTTTGCACCAGTTTTTGATGTTGCAAGAGATGCTCGTTGGGGTCGTATTATTGAAGGTTATGGTGAAGATCCCTATTTAAATTATAGATTGGGATTAGCTCAGGTAAAGGGATATCAGGGAGAAAGTCTATCTGATCCTAATTCAGTGATTGCTACTGGCAAGCATTTTGTGGCATATTCAGAAACAATTGGGGGTAGGGACTATTCACCAGCAGATATTTCTATGAGAACGCTGTATGATATATTTTTGCCTCCCTTTAAGGGAGCAGTGGATGGTGGTATTGCCTCTATCATGACTTCTTTTAATGAAATAAATGGAGACCCTGCTACAGGTAATGCTGAACTTGTTAGAAAAACTTTGAAGGATACCTGGGGTTTTGATGGCATCGTAGTGTCAGACTATAATTCTGTTGCAATGCTTTATCATACTCAGTTTGTAGCAAAAGATGAAATGGAAGCTGCAAAATTAGCTATTGAAGCAGGTGTTGACATGGAGATGACCTCTCAGTGCTATCTGAATAATTTAAAGACTCTAGTTGAATCAGGCCAGGTTTCTATGGATCTACTAGATGATGCTGTTAAGAGAATATTAAGAGGTAAGTTTAGATTAGGTCTTTTCGATGGAAAAAAGACTGTTATTGACGAGTCAAAATTAAATACTCCAGAATATAAAGAAGTAGCTTTGCAAGCTGCAAGGGAAACACTGGTTCTATTAAAAAATGAAGATTTATTACCACTAGATCTAAATACTGTGAAAAGAATTGCTGTGGTAGGTCCTTTAGCTGATGATGCACAAAATCAGTTAGGTGGTTGGACAATGCAGCAGCCTAGAGAAAATGTAAAAACTGTACTTGATGGTATAAAGGCTCTTGCAGGCAGTAGCGTTGAAGTAGTTTATGAAAAGGGTGTTAATATAACAGAGGCTGATGTAGAAGGTGTGTCCTCAGGTGGTGGTGTAGAAGATTTAGGTTTGGGAGGCAGTACATCTAATGCTTCTATGGATGCTGCAATTAATGCTGCAAAGAATGCAGATGTTATCGTGGCCGTTCTAGGTGAAGCTGCCAACATGAGCTCTGAGCCAAATTCGAGAGCATATATTAATTTGCCTGGCAGGCAGGAAGAGTTCCTTAAAGCATTATATGCAACAGGAGTGCCTGTTGTGCTGGTTCTCATAAACGGAAGGCCTCTTACTATTGAATGGGCTGCAAAAAACATCCCATCTATAATTGAGGCATGGTTCCCTGGGCAGGAAGGTGGTACAGCTGTTGCTGAGGCAATTTTTGGAAAAACGAACCCTTCAGGCAAAATTACTGTAACCTTTCCGAAGACTATAGGGCAGGTTCCTATGTGGTATTATCATTCACATCAAAAAAACTGGGACGGTCAAGAAGCTTATGGGCAACGCTATATAGATGTTGAAGATGAACCACTTTTCCCCTTTGGCCATGGATTATCCTATACGACCTTTGAATATTCAGATATAACAATTGTCCCAACAACCAATTCTATCAAAGTAAGTGTTAGCGTTTCAAATACAGGTAAAATGACTGGAACAGAAATTGTTCAACTCTATATTTCTGATAGAGTTGCCTCCTTGGTTCCAATGAATAAAAAACTCTACAGATTTAGAAGGATATCTCTTGATCCAGGGCATACGAGAAGGTTAACCTTTGATATTAACGTTACAGAACTTTCTGTTTTAACAAAAGACGGAAAAAGAGTAGTTGAGCCAGGAGATTTTGACGTATTAGTTGGTTCATCCAGTGATGACAGCAAATTATTAAAAAGTTCCTTTAAGTTGTAATAAAAACAGTTACACCCCCATGAGACAAAGCTTTCATGGGGGTTGTTTTTTTATTAAGAAGGTTATCTTAAAAAGTTTAATATAGATAGTTGATTATTCATAGTTGTAGAGGCAAGTGCTGCTTGATAAGCTTGAGCTGCCCTTTGAAGCTCTGTAGCGGATGCAACGGTGTCTGTTGGCCTTGATCCTAGTTGAGTTGCCTTTATATCCTCATTGGATTCACTTAAGATGTCATTAAAATTTATGGTTGCATCAATTCTGTTTCTTTTTGTGCCAAGCTCAGTTAATGTTGTTAAAAGGTTATTATCAACAGTGCTGAGTTTATCAAGTTCGTATCGAATGCCTGATCCTACTGTAGCTGAAAATGAATCATTAGCATA
>DHGE01000153.1 GCA_002402635.1 Deferribacterales bacterium UBA4806 | reverse complement strand
TAATAAGTGCTGATTTTATAACCTGCCCTTCAGGATCACTAACTACAGGTTTATAGGTAACAATTATTCGATATATCACTTTTTCTCCTGCCCAGCAAATTTATCTTTTATAAACTGCCAGCCCTTGTAAACGTGTTTTTCCATTGCACTTTCTACCATTTTTTCATCTCTTTTCTCAATTGCTTCAGTAATCTCTTCATGCTCAAGAATTACTTCATCAATTCTAGATTCATCACCAAATGAAAAAGCTGTTGCTCTATTAAATTGGGCAAAAATATCATCGAGCATTTTAATAAGTCTATGGTTATAGCACTTATTTATAATATAAGAATGAAATTTACTGTTAATATCAATAAGGTTGGATATACTTTTACTCTTTTTTAACTCTCTTAGTTTCCTGTTTAAACGCTTTAGATAATTAATATCTTCATCATTAATGTGTTCTAATGCTAACACCACAGCCAAAGTCTCCAGTCTATATTTTAACAGAAAAATTTCTTCTATATCCCTATCTGTCAGTAAAGTAACTGTTGCACCTTTTCTAGGGACAATATAGACAAAACCTTCTTTTTCTAATGACCTCAGGGCCTCTCTTATGGGCGTTCGACTAAATCCTAATTTTTTTGAAAGACCGGTCTCAGTAAGTCTTTCTCCAGGTTTAAATATCCCTTTAAGAATCATGTCACTAATTAGTGTTGAAACCTTCTCACTCAGTGTCGATTTATCGATATTCATCTTTTCCTTTTTCATATCTTTATTTTTGAATAAATGTATACAACATTGTATAATATATCAAGTAGAAGTACAAACTTTTTTAAATATTTCATATAGACACAAGCTATGGCAAGAAAAGTGTAATAGTATCGGAAAAACGCCTATAATCTCTAAAGGTCTGCCCACTGTCAAATTGTAAAAACATATCTTCATTTATAGGAGTATATTCATAATTAATATAGAGCTGTTTTGTATCAAGAGGAACATCTATATATGCATATTTAACACTTCTATTCTTTATATTACCCAAATTCATATATTTTGTTAGTTTAACAGGTTTGTCTGTATGCAAGGAAAATGACAATTCAGTCAAAAAATTTCCAGAAATGTTTTTGATTGCCAGTGTTATATTTTTCTTATCTCCATTGTTTATGACATTATAATAAATTAATATAACATCACTGTGTGCTGTGTATTGATACTCTTCTATTAATGTTTTATCTCTTTTGAAATTAAAGGGCCTATCACAGGAGAAAAGAAAAAATCCAGCAATAACAAAAATTATATATTTATTTATTTTCAGACTTTTCATTTATATTCTCAGTTAAATTGTTTTTTTCAGAATTGCACATATCCTCCAATTTACCACTTACTTCACTCTCTTTTTCATTTTTTTCAGTTATAGCTTTCAAGACCTCAATTTCTTGGTGTTTTTTCAAATCTTCAATTGAGTGTTTAATCTTGTCTATATTATCAAAAATATCTACTAAATCTAAGTATTCTGGCTCAAATGGTTCTTTATCTATAGAACCTTCCTCTATTAATAGATAAACCTTTTTACCAAGATTTCTAAATTTTCTATTTTTATTTCTATTTAAATTTACTAGCTCAAAACGAAGCCTTCCAATTTTGGAAAGTTTAAATAACTCCTCTTTACTTTTTTCAATACTTTCTTTCAACCAATTCTTTTTATTTTCTCTATTCATTAGACAATCCTCCTTTAAGGTAAAATATACATAATTTAATACAAAAAGCTATAATATATAATTTTAATATTTTATTCATAATACCTATTGAATATAATAAAATATTATTTTATAATTAACATTATAAATATTTATTAGATCGGAGGATGAAAATGATAAAAAAATATCTTTATGTGTTATTTTTTTTATTACCAAACTCCTGTTTTCTATGTGCAGGTGTCTTAATGCAGGGTTTCTACTGGGATGTTCCTGGAGGTGGCACCTGGTATAATGTTTTGTCCTCAAAGTCAAAAGAATTAAGCTCGGCAGGATTTACTGCCATCTGGTTCCCACCCCCTACAAAAGGCATGAGCGGTGGTTATTCAATGGGTTACGATGTCTTCGATCATTATGATTTAGGTGAATATAATCAGAAGGGTTCAATTGAAACACGTTTTGGCAGCATTGATGAACTAAAGACAGCTATAAAAGCATATCACTCAGTAAACATGCAGGTCTATGCAGATGCCGTAATGAATCACATGACAGGCGGAGATTTAGAAGATAATCCATATACCGGTGGGCAAACCTGGACAAAATTTATATATCCCCACCATAAATTTGAAAAAAACTATGAGTGTTTTATTCCCAATGGTAAAAACTGCTTTGAGGACGAATATTTCTGTGGTGACTGGGGACCAGAGCTTTGCCACGAATATTCCTATGTTGGCGGTGAGTTAAAAAAATGGGGTAAGTGGTTGATAGATGAAGTAGGTTTTGATGGTTTCAGGCTTGATGCTGTTAAATGTATTAGTCCTGCATACATCGCATCCTGGAAAAGTGACGTAGGTGCAAAATTTATCGTAGGTGAATTCTGGGACTCTAACATTAGTTTATTAAATAATTTTGTAAATCAATCAGGAATCGCAGTATTTGATTTTCCGCTAAGGGACCAATTAAGGGATATGTGTAATGATACTAAGGGCTATTTTGATATGAGAAGACTACAGAAGGCAGGTTTTGCAGGTGTTAATCCCTTTATGGCAGTAACATTTGTGGAAAATCACGATGTCGCTAGAAGTGATTCAGTAATAACCGATAAGATGTTGGCCTACGCCTATATATTAACATCTGAGGGCTACCCAACAGTATTCTGGAAGGACTACTATGATTACAATTTAAAACCTTATATTGATCCATTAATATGGATTCATGAAAATCTTGCCAGTGGTCCAACTAATGTGCTATATGTAGATGGAGATATTTACGTGGCAGCAAGGGATAACTATATTGTTTATATAAATGATAACCCCTATAGTGGAAAAAATGCAGGCAACATCAAAACGCCCTGGCCCAATGCAACATTAAAGGACTATACAGGCAATATTAAGGACACTCCAAAAACAGATGCCTCAGGCTACCTCATTGACTACTACCTATGGGCACCAGCAAGGGGATATTCCGTGTGGGGGCCTGTTAAATAAAAAACACGTTTCAAAAACCGTGTTTTTTTATGTGATAGGTTTATTATTTTCCATATTACCTGATTATAATGTAAGAATGTGCACTGTAAAACCAATAGAGCTCAGTATTATGCTAAAGTAAGGCAAAGTTCAATATTTTTCGTTCTTTATTCCTTGTATTTATGTTCTTACTTTAGACTTTTAATTTAAAAAGTAAAAAGTCAGTAGAATCTTTAAAAAAATACATTAAAGATTAATTATATAATTTTATAGCCACAGTAAATGGCTGCCCAGGAGTTTTTTCATTGCCGTAGGAACCACCAATATAGTATGTTGGCGTAACAGTATAATTACACTCTATATTGTGGAGATCAGCAAATAATTGTGAGACTGGCTGGAAACTATTACTCACAGGTAGCCATTTCCCTCTGCCCAACACCTGGAAATCTGCATTTTTCTCATCAATTGTTGTTCTTCCAACAGGTATAATACCATTTCTATATTCGATCAAATCAAAAATATCATGTGGTCCTTCTAATACCCCACTCTTAACATCTGTATAGGTCGTAAATTCTGGGCACCTTGAATCACTATAGGGATTCCTTTTATAGTCAAGTTTAACATATTGAAAATTAATATACCCGTTTTTTAATAGATCATATACATCTTCAGGAGGTAATTGTCTTCTCAAATATGCGGCTAGCATATTAAAAGGTATATTTAATATCCCACCTTCGAGAATATTGTCTCCGCCTGAATCACCTCCAAGACTAGTCAATGAACAATTATCGCCGTAAACGCACTCCTCTATAAAAGGTGCTAATTGCGATTCTAACTGCGCAATTAAACTTGAATTTTGAAACACCCAGCTCAAATTTACTGTAGCAACTGCATCGTGCATTCCTGTATCATCTCTGTATACTTCAACGATATCAGGATATGGCCCCAGTGGAGGCACAATAGCCATAACTTTTTTTACCGACTGTGCATCTTCTTGTTCTAATCTAATTCTGCTACCTACTTCATTTATTGACTTGATATAATTACTATCTGATATATTTGATGCACCTACCCCAATTCCGCTCTGGGGGTTAACAATAGTACCACTAGGAAGTGTTATACCAGTTGGCCCACCTGGTATGCCTCGAGAACAGATATTAATTGCATTTACATCTATCGAATATGTTATATTATCTTCAGGATTATTTGGATCTGGCATTGTGCCGGAGTTAGAGCCATTGGCTTTGGCGATATCAGCCAAGCGTTTACAATCTGGATCACACTCTTCGTAGTGATAAGGAAGCCTGAAAAGCTCAACCCTTTTTTTGTCGCCAAACATCTCTTGTACCTCAATAGACACCCCCATATATCCATCATATACTTTTGGCACAGCCGTATCTCCTATATTCTCCCACATACTCAAAAATGGTGGAGTGCTATACATTGGATCAGCTTTATACACTTCATAAGGCGGTGGAAATGGGAAAATCCGTGAATATAAAAGGAGGTCACCTTCAACAGGGTCTGTTTGATCCATACTCATTAAAGGCTCACCCAAACCATCACCATATAAGAGACTATCTGGAATACTCCATAAAGGCTCTTTTAAATCATAAGTCTCATAAAAATTCAATGTGGGTCTCAAAAAAATTAATGGGAAGATTCCTCCCAAAAATTCTTCATAATCTCCACCTGGGTCAGTAAAATTCTGGACAAAACCTGGATGGGGATATATTACATAATGAATATTTAGGTAAAAAGGTGAAAAATAATTAGAAACTGGCCCTGAACAAACCATAGTATTACCCTGGCCTTCAGTATTCTGCTCAACTTTATAATAATACTGTAATGGGTTCCAAGGGGGTGTTGTTTGGGGGCAATCCTCCTCACACAAAGAATAATAAGCATAGAGAGAAGAAGTGTCAAATCTTACAGGCATGCCTTCCTGGGCGAATAAAGGAGATTTCATAACTATCAAGGTCAATAATAACAATAAGAATAGCTTTTTATATGACAAATCCATCATTTTAAACCTCCAATTCTAGTAATTTCACTAGCAGGTTTATTCTCCTTTGTAACAATGCGAGGTGTTAAAAAAACCATTAACTCTCTTTTTGTACCCGATTCAACCCTCCCACTAAAAAAGAATCCTAAAACTGGTATTTTACTCAAAATAGGCCAACCCTCTTTATGTTTATTTACCTCATCCTCCAAAATACCACCAATAACAGTGGTCTCCCCATCAGATAATAATACCTGCGTTGTAGCCCTTTTCTCCTCAGTAGTAACAGTATTAGCTGTAACCTGCCCTAACGAACTCTTTTCAACTTCGATATCCATAAATACCATATTGTTATCAGTTATGTGTGGTGTTACTGTCAGTCTAATTCCCGTATCAACTTCTTCAGCCTGTGTATTGTCGCCTGTTGGTACTATTATAGCACTTTGACCAGAGTTTATTTCTGCTTCAATATTGTCTAGTGTGGTTACTCTTGGTGCAGAAATAATTCTTATTTTATCTTGCGACTCTAAAGCCTGCAAGGCCATATCCAGATTATATCTGTTTGAAATGCTGCCCAGTGACATTGCAAGTGTACCAACCCCTCCTTCATCAGGTAAAAAAGGGAAATTTGATATATATGAATTGCCAGATATACCCTCACTTCCAGTTCCTCCACCTTGTTGGGGAACACCTGTCACAATTATTGAAGATGGGAAATCATTATTTGTTATCCCTGGTTTTGCAAACTTGCCACCCCACTGTATGCCTAAATTTAAACTAGTCATGTCAGTTACTTCAACAATTCTTGCCTCAATCATCACCTGCCTCGTAGGAGTATCCACTTCCAATAATAATTTTCTTAATTGTTGTATTGCGTGGGGAATGTCCGTTACAATGTAGCTATTAATTCTTTCATTAACTACCAGCCTACCTCTATCAGATAACATTAATTCTGCTATTGGTTGAATCTCTGTTGCCATACTATAATTCACAGGCACAACTTCTGTCACTAGAGGTTGTTCAACAATGGCCCTAACTTCTTCTTCTTTCCCCCTTTGCATAGAAGCAAGTAAATTTTGATATCTAGCTTCAGTCATAATCCATATAATATTGCCTTCTTCTCTTACAACAAGATTGTTTTCATTTAAAATAATATTTAATGCTGTGCGATATGG
>DHGE01000134.1 GCA_002402635.1 Deferribacterales bacterium UBA4806 | reverse complement strand
TCTGATTAATGGTTTGTCTAAAATAGTAGTATTTGATCCTATACCAGAAGATTACCATATTGAAGAACGTGTTAAAGGATTTACTGATTATTGTAAAAAAAATAATAAAAATGCTATTGTTTGTACAATAGAAGGCTCCAGTTCAAAGTTAAATGTTTCACAGCGTATTAATAAATTAATTGATAAAAATGGTATTGATGGAATATTTTTTCCAAGCGCTTTAACATATCTTGCAGCACAATGCATAGAAAAATTTGATAAAAAAATATATCTCATCGGTTACGATTTATTAGAAGAAAACAAAAAATACTTAAATAAAGATATAATTGATTTTATAATAGATCAAGAACCTTACAAACAGGGATATGAAGGAATATATTTATTATATAAACATATATGTTTAAAAGAAAGAATAAAAAAGACAATATATTTACCCATAAATATAATTATGAAAGAAAATTTAGAGTTTATTTACTCTCTATAACTATTATGAACCTTAGCTATTGTTAGCTAAAGCTAAAAATTTCATACAATCAATTAATTAAATTTTAGAATTTTTTTATATTGCTCTTGACAGCGAAAATAAAATAAGTATATATTTAAATATGGTGTTAACGTTAACTTAATTATAATATTTTTATTATTAAATTTTTATGGGGGTATTGTATGAGAGATTGCTTATTTAAAGGGGTAAATATTTTTTCTAAAGTGTTATTTATTTTTTTCGCATTAATAATAATTTCAGGAGGATATTTAATGGCAGAGGTTAAAGTAAATGAGACATCATTTGGTAAACTTGATGATGGCAAGATTGTAAAGGCTTATCAATTAGTGAATGATAAGGGAATGAATGTTAAATTGATAAGTTATGGTGCAATAATTGTAGAATTAAAGGTTCCTGATAAAAACAGTAAACCTATTGACGTTGTATTAGGTTATGACGATCTAAAGGGCTATGTAAATGATACATTTTTTTTGGGTGCAACAATTGGAAGATATGCCAACAGGATAGCTAATGGTGGATTTAAGTTAGATGGGAAGGTTTATAAGTTAGCCAAGAATGATAATAACCTAAATCATTTACATGGAGGGGTTCAAGGATTTAATAAGAAGCTATGGGAGCCAGAGGTATTGAAACAGGGTGTAAGGTTTACTTATGTTAGTAAGGATGGGGAAGAAGGTTATCCCGGTAATTTGAAATCCGAGGTGACATATATATTAACTGATGATAACAGATTAGAGATTGATTATAAGGCAGTGACAGATAAAACCACAGTAATAAACTTAACGAACCATAGTTATTTTAATTTAAATGGTCAAGGCAAGGGTAATATTTTAGATCATATAATGAAGATAAATGGTAAATTTTATACACCAGTAGACAATACTCTTATTCCCACAGGTGAGATATTAAAGGTTGAAGAAACCCCTTTTGATTTTACTAAACCATTAGCGGTGGGTAGTAGAATAGACAAAGTATCACCAGGTTATGATCACAACTATGTACTAAATAAGCTACAAGATGAATTAGCTTTAGCAGTAGAAGTTTATTCACCTGACACAAAGATATTAATGCAATTATATACAACCCAACCTGGAGTACAATTTTACACAGGAAACTTTTTAGATGGCAGCATGAGCGGCAAATCAGGGGTACATTATAACAAACACACAGCTTTCTGTTTAGAACCACAACATTTTCCAAATACACCCAATATAGGTCATTTCCCATCTGCAACTCTCAGACCAAATGAAACCTATAACCAAAAAATAGTTTATGAATTTAGATTAAAATAAATTTATTAGGGAGAGTATATTATGGTAGCTTTTGGAGGACTAGATTGGATAGTTTTAATTCTTTCATTTATTGCATTATTTGCAATAATATTTTGGGTTGTTTATATTAAACAAGAAACAGATACAGATTATTTTTTAGCTAGTAGGGCTGCGGGCTGGCTTGTAATTGGTACTTCTATTTGGGCATCTAATATAGGATCAGAACATTTAGTTGGATTAGCTGGTGCAGGTGCTGAATCAGGTTTAGCGATGGCACACTGGGAAATGCATGCCTGGCTTATATTAATTTTAGGCTGGGTTTTTGTTCCTTTCTATTCAAAATGTAGAGTTTTTACAATGCCAGAGTTTTTGGAAAGACGATTTGATTCAAGATGTAGATCAATTCTTTCAGTTATTTCTATAATAAGTTATGTTTTAACAAAAGTTGCTGTAACTGTATATGCTGGAGGTATTGTTTTTAAATATTGCCTTGGAATTGATACATTATGGGGTATTGATTTCTTTTGGATAAGTGCAATCGGTCTGGTAGTTATTACTGGTCTATATACAATAGCAGGAGGGATGAGGGCTGTTCTTTATACTTCTGTTTTACAAACACCTATTATAGTGTTTGGTTGTGCATTAATCCTTATTATGGGTTTAGTTAAGTTAGGTGGCTGGTCTGAACTTGTTGCAATATGCAGCAGTGTGAAAACAGGCTATAATGGGGACACAATGATGACACTTGTTAGATCAAGTGCCGATCCTGAATTTCCATGGACAGGTGTTTTGTTTGCTGCTCCGATAATTGGATTTTGGTATTGGTGCACAGATCAGTATATTGTTCAAAGAGTGTTATCTGCTAAAAACATGAAAGAAGCAAGACGAGGAAGTATATTTGCTGCATATTTAAAGCTTACGCCGGTGTTTATATTTTTGATACCAGGGATGATTGCTTTTGCTCTTGATAAAAAAGGAATTATTACTCTTTCTTCATCAGATGCCGCATTTCCAACCCTTGTAAGCACCTTATTGCCTGCTGGATTTAAAGGTTTAGTTGTTGCTGGTCTCGTTGCAGCTCTTATGAGTTCTCTTTCATCGTTATTTAATTCTTCTGCAGCCTTATTTACTGAGGATTTTTATAAAAAATATAGACCTAATAAAAAACCATATCACTATGTTGTTGTAGGTAGAGTTGCAACTACCGTAATAGTTATATTAGGTATATTATGGATTCCTATAATGAGAGGCATGGGTGAAGTTTTGTATAAATATCTTCAAGATGTACAATCATTACTTGCCCCAGGTATTGCTGCAACATTTTTATTAGGTGTTTTTTCGAAGAGAGTTAATCACCATGGTGCATTTTGGGGACTATTAACAGGTATGTTTTTGGGTCTCTTAAGACTATTTTTAAATGTGATTAAAGTTCCTGATGGCACTTTATTACACACAATATTTCTTTCTCACAATTGGTTGCATTATTGTATTTACTTATTTTTATTATGCATTGTAGTAATATTAGTAGTCAGCTATTTAACTGCTAAACCAAATGAAGAAAAGACAAAGAGTTTAACAATATATACAATAACCAAGGAAGATCGAAAAGAAATTAGAAGTACTTGGAACAAATGGGATGTTATTCATACAGTTATAATAGTTGGATTTATTATATGGTTCTACGCTTATTTTTGGAAATAACTTTTAGGATAATAATATGAAATATACAATTGGATTAGATTATGGAACAAATTCTGTAAGGGCACTGCTTGTTAATACTAAAGATGGAACTGAAGTAGCGTCAAATGTATGGCAATATGAAAGTGGTGATAAAGGTGTTATTTTGGATTCAAACAACCACCTTTTAGCAAGGCAAAATGCTATGGATTATATTAAAGGATTTACGATAACAGTTAAGAATGTTTTAGGAATAGCAGAACAAGTTATAAGTGATTTTGATAGTAAGGATGTAGTAGGTATTGGAATAGATACTACTGGATCATCTCCAATGTCAATAGGCAAAGACGGCCTACCCCTTTCAGAAAATGAAAAATATAAAAACAATCCAAATGCATATGTGTGGTTGTGGAAGGACCATACATCATATAAAGAAGCTGCTGAAATAACAGAGCTGGCAAAGCAAATTAAGCCGGAATACCTAAGTAAATGTGGTGGCAGATATTCATCTGAATGGTTTTTTAGCAAAATATTACATTGTCTAAAAATTGACAGCGAAGTTTTTGAGGATGCTTATACATGGGTAGAAATATGTGATTATATTCCAGCATTCTTAACAGGAAATAATAGTCCACCAGAAAATATAATTAGAAGCCAATGTGCTGCAGGTCATAAAGCAATGTATAATAGAGAGTGGGGAGGGCTTCCTGATAAAGAATTTTTGTCAAAGTTGAATCCGAAATTAGCTGAATTACGGGATAGGTTATATTCAAAGACTTATACAATTGATTACCCAGCAGGTTTTTTAAAAGAAGATATTGCTAAAGACGCTGGCCTAAGAGAGGGGATCCCAGTTGCAGTCGGTGCATTCGATTCTCATCTTGGAGCTATCGGAGCAGGAATAAAAGAAAACACTATTGTTAAAATAATTGGAACAAGCACATGTGATATTATGATGGCAAAAAAACTTGATAAAGATATACCTGGTATTTGTGGTATTGTAAAAGGCTCAGTTTTGCCTGATTATTATGGTTTAGAAGCTGGCCAATCTGCCGTTGGTGATATATTTAATTGGTTTGTCAAATATATACAACCCTATGGTGACAAGGGCACTCATGATTACTTAACGACTCTGGCTAATTCATTGAAACCTGGGGAATCGGGATTGTTATGCTTAGACTGGCACAATGGTAATAGGACAATTTTAGTAGACCAAGAGCTAAGTGGCTTAATTCTAGGATTACAAATACAAACAAAACCAGAAGAGATCTATAGAGCATTAATTGAAGCTACAGGGTTTGGTGCTTTAACAATTATAAATCGTTTTGAAGAATTCGGTGTTAATATTCATGACGTTATAGTTTGTGGTGGTATTCCAAAATCAAATAAACTGTTACCACAGATATACGCAGATATAATGAACAGGGAGATTAAATGTTCTAAATCAAATCAAACATGTGCATTAGGTGCAGCAATTGCAGCTGCAGTTGTGGCTGGTAAAAAAAACGGTGGCTATGATAGTTTTAATGAAGCTCAAATGAACATGAGCAGTAGTATCGAGCATATTTATAAACCAAACTTAGATAATTATGCAATTTATAAGGAAATATTCCAACTATATATAAAATTACATAATGCTTTTGGAATAAAAGGACTATTGGAACTTTATGATGTTATGAAAAAATTATTAGCTATAAAAGAAAGGATTAAGAGATGTTAGAAAAATTAAAAAAAGAAGTGTTATCTGCTAACCTTGAATTAGTCAAACAAAATCTTGTTATTTTCACATGGGGAAATGTAAGTGGAATTGATAGAGATAAGAGAATAGTGGCAATTAAACCAAGTGGTGTTCCTTATGAAAAATTACAATGTAAGGATATAGTTTTAGTTGATTTAGAGGGACATGTTATTGAGGGCAGTTTAAGGCCTTCATCTGATACTCCGACCCATTTAGAATTGTATAAGAATTTCAAAGAAATTTCAGGTGTTTGTCATACTCACTCAAAATTTGCAACAATTTGGGCGCAAATAAATAAAGCTATTCCATGCTTAGGTACAACACATGCAGATTATTTTTATGGAGAAATTCCTGTTACAGAAAAATTATCAGCAAAAGAGTTTGAAAATTACGAAGAAAGCATAGGAAAGTCAATTGTTGAAAAATTTAAAAATATTAATCCATTGAATGTTCCAGGTGCTTTAGTATCAGATCATGGTCCTTTTACATGGGGCGAGACTCCTTTGAAATCAGTAGAAAACGCTGCAGTATTAGAATATATTGCTGAATTAGCATTTTTTTGTGAATTATCTAAAGCTCAAGGACAAGAAATCGATATTAATTTGTTAGATAAGCATTTTTTTAGGAAGCACGGCAAAGATGCATATTATGGTCAATCAAAAAATATATAGTTAAAGGAGGATATATGAGTAAAGGTGCATTTGGTCTCATTGTTGCTAATAGAGGTTTTTTCCCAGCTGAATTGGCAAGGGATGGAAGGAACAATTTAATTAATACGTTAAGAGAAAATGGGTATGAATCAGTTGTTTTATCTGAAGAAGATAGTAAGTTTGGTTCAGTTGAGACTTTTAAAGATGCACAAAAATGTGCAGAACTCTTTAAGAAGAATGCTGATAAAATTGATGGAATAATTGTAAGCCATCCTAACTTTGGAGAAGAAAAAGGAATAATAGAAGCAATTAGACAGTCTAATTTAAACGTACCTATATTAATTCAAGCTGAGCCTGATGATCCAAAAAGAATGAATATTCAATATAGAAGAGATTCCTTTTGTGGTAAAATTAGTGATTGCAACAATTTGAGACAAGCTGGAATTCTCTTTAGTTTAACAAAAAATCACACTGTTTCTGTATCTTCTAAAGAATTTATTGATGAAGTTGATAGATTTTCAAGGATTTGCAAAATTGTGAAGGGCTTAAAATATGTAAGGCTTGGTGCAATTGGGGCAAGGCCATCAGCATTTAACACAGTAAGATATTCTGAAAAAATATTAGAGAGATATAATATTGCTGTTCAGACTGTAGACTTATCAGAAATTTTATATAATGCAAATAGGCTGAGTGATGATAGTAAGTTAGTGAAAGAAAAGCTTTCGCAAATTAAAAATTATTTTAAAGTCTGTTCAATAGATGATAGTAAATTAATAAGAATGGCTAAATTCGGAGTTATTATTGATGAGTGGTCAAAAGATAATGATATCAATGCTGTTGCAATACAGTGCTGGACGAGTTTAGAGGAAAATTATGGTATTGTTCCTTGCACAATTATGAGTATGTTGAGTGAATCTTTGATTCCTGCCGCATGTGAAGTAGATGTGACAGGTGTCTTATCTATGTACGTTTTACAATTAGCTACAAACAAACCTTCAGCTATAATGGATTGGAATAATAACTTTGGTTCTGATCTTGATAAATGTGTTCTGTTTCATTGTAGCAATATTGCCAAATCTTTTTTAGAGAATGCTGAAATGAAATATCAACAAATAATTGCTGGTACAGTTGGGAAGGATAATACTTTTGGAACAGTTGAGGGTAAAATTAAGCCTGTAAAATCAACTTTTTTAAGATTGACAACAGACGATGTTAATGGATGTATAAGAGGTTATGTTGGAAATGGTGAATTTACTGACGATACGTTAGATACTTTTGGTGGCTTTGGTGTTTACAAAATTAATAATTTACAAAATTTAATGCAATTTATATGCGAATATGGTTTTGAACATCATGTAGCAGTTAATATAGGTCAAGTATCTGATGCAATAAGTGAGGCACTCAATAAATATCTTGGATGGGATATTTATCAAAATATTTAA
Organism: Deferribacterales bacterium UBA4806; assembly: GCA_002402635.1. Taxonomy (GTDB): domain Bacteria; phylum Chrysiogenota; class Deferribacteres; order Deferribacterales; family UBA228; genus UBA228. The sequence continues at coordinate 379 of DHGE01000134.1, read as the reverse complement.
ATTAATCTATAAAAATCAAAATCTTGCCTCGACAAAGCAATCTTGTTGAGGCAGTTATTTAATAATAAAAAAACTATTGAAAATAAAACAAAAAATCCTATTGTTTCATATAAAATAATAAGGATGGAATTAGGGGGTATTATGGAAGTTATTTCTGATGTAAACAAAAAACTAAAAGGCATTTTGTTCGATTTTAATGGTGTTATATTGTTGGACAGTGAGCTTCAAGAAAAATCTTGGCAAATAACAATTTATGAGGCAACAGGGAAAAAATATACTGTTCAAGAATTAAGAAAAACAATACATGGAAGGGGTGTTAAAGATCTTATTAGAGAATTAGTTGACAATAACTTAGGTGATGAAGAAGCAGCCGAAATTG
>DHGE01000172.1 GCA_002402635.1 Deferribacterales bacterium UBA4806 | reverse complement strand
AGTTAATGTGAACCCAAAACCATCTGTAGTTTGAAAAATTTCAGAAGCATTAATTTTAATTGTTGGGTATCCTTCATCAATCTTATCTATTGCAGTAATAGATGATTGCTGTTTGAATAGTGCTGATTGATCTAGTTCTGTAAGCCACCATTGAATTTCATGATTTTTTGTTGGTTCTTGACCTATTTGTGCATATATATTTAATGAGAATAATAATAAAAATAAGAGATAATCTAATTTTATTTTCATATATTTGTCTCTTAAAATTTAATTTTTTTAAATTTTAACCATATAATCTTTCATTGGATATCCATAAAAGGATGTGCTTCTGTGTTGAATATAATATTATCAAAGTCAAGTTTTGAATCATCAAAAGTTAAATATAAATATTTTAGTGTTTCAGCTAAAAAGAAGCTATCCATTAAATTATCTTTCTCACCAGTTAATATGTTTTTGACTCTAGTGTACCCGTTGTCACATTTAGCAAACACCTTAAGATCATTAAACATATTATATGCTTTATCTCTATATATATTATCTCCAGTTAGCTTCCAGAAATAATAAGTTGATTCTATTAGTTCTGGTCTTAAAATGTATGCAGGATTTAATACTTCTTTAGTTGAATAATCAATTTGTTCTGGTTCAATACCCCAATTGTTCCACATCCAATATCCACTTTTAGCAAGTTCTTCTGCTTTTTGTATGTTGCCAGCAAATGCCAATAAACCTGGATAAAACCAGCATAAAGCTCCAATATGCCTGCTAATTGGTTCTCCAGTATCTGCGTTAACATGCTTGTACCAGAGCATTCCGTGATAAGGATCACTTAAATACTTTTCAACAGCATTAAAAGATGTTTTAAACATATTAAAAAAATCTTTATCTCCGAATAAAAGCCAAGATTTGTATAAATACTCATAATAAGAGTCAATAGCACCATCAATATGAGACTCTTTGTTTGTCCACTCACCTGTTATTATATTTATATGTGTTCCAACCAAATCAATTTTACTTCTTTTGTTGTATAAATTTACGACAGCATTTTTTACTTTGTCGTAATAAATTTTATTTCCAGTCAATTTAGAGATCATACCAAACTCTAGAGTTAAGGTGCCTATTTCTGCAGGATTATTTATATAATCTTCAACTTCACCAGTTCTTAAATTAACATATCTATATGGCATGCCGGTTGGTGAATCAAAAATAGGTAGCATTCGTTCAGCTAAATCTTCTGCCATTAACAATAGTTTTTCATTGCCACTGATTTGATAAGCTGATATTAGGCCACCTAATAATCTGATTGTTATCTCGAAAGCCTGAACTTTTATATTTTTATCGAAATCCACATTTTTAATTACCCAGTTAACAGCAGATTCAAATTCATCATTAAAACCCATTAAATAAAGAGAATCCAATGAATCAATAATTGTTATTGCTAGTGGTTCTCCATACCAGTCTTTATAGGTTTTAGTTAAAGGTAATAATTCATCATGCCCCCAAGCATATTGTTTGTAGTTATCCCATGCAAATTTGAACTCCTTTTTTATTTGATTTTTTGCATAACTTACTTTTATTTTATTGATAATCCCACTTTCCGATGTGGACATCGACGTAAGTACAAAAAAGCAAATAAAAATATAAAGAAACTTTTTCATATAGTTCTCCTCATATTGCTAATTTAATAATTACTATTTATTTAACTCCCCAATTTTTATTGGGATTACTACCCATTATAAAAATCAGATTTCCGCCTTTAACAATGTCTTCATGTGATATAAAAGGACTGTCTAATAATCTTCCATTTAGGAATGCTCTTTGAATGTATTTATTATTTTCAGAATTATTAATGGCAATTATTCTGAATTTGTTATTATCATAATAATCATCCAATTTTATAGTAACTTCATCAAACAATGGGGTCCCTATGGAATATAGATTAGAACCAGGTGTTACAGGGTAAAATCCCATTGCGCTAAAAACATACCAGGCAGACATCTGACCAGCATCATCATTTCCAGATAGTCCAGCTGGAATTAATTTGTATTCACTTCCCATAATTTCTCTCACTCTTTCTTGAGTCTTCCAAGGTGCACCAGCATAATTATATAAATATACTATGTGATGGCTAGGTTCATTTCCATGCCAATACTGGCCACTTTGAAAAAATTCATCAAGTTTATTTACAAATAATTCAGGCCCACCCATAAGATTAATGAGGCCTTCTATATCTTGTGGTGCAAACCAACTGTATTGCCAAGGGTTACCCTCAGTTAAATAATCATAGTGTTCTTTAGGATCAAATGGTTCTACCCAATCACCTGCTTTAGTTCTACCTCTAACAAATCCCACACTTTTATCAAACACGTTAATATAGTTTTTTGATCTTTTTAAAAACATCTCATGATCACTATTTTTTCCTAATGCTTTTGCAAGTTGTGCCAAGCACCAATCATCATAGGCATATTCTAAAGTTTGTGATACCTGTTCTTTTCTTTTTCTACCCACATTTGATTGCACATCAGCTGGAATATATCCCATTTCCTTATACAGATTAAGCATGGGTCTTCCCTCAAAAGGTGTCTCATCCCACATTTCTCTTGTCACCTCAACTGTTGCATGTTTATACATACCTTCATATGCTCTATTAATATCGAAAT
>DHGE01000173.1 GCA_002402635.1 Deferribacterales bacterium UBA4806 | reverse complement strand
ATCTTATTGTGCAAGGGTCTTTTTTTATGTGAAAATTGTGGATTTTTGCAAACAGAAGAACCTTACTGGCTTGAAGAAGTTTATAAAAACCCTATAAATATTTCTGATACAGGCTACCTACAAAGGAATTTATATTTATCTCAAATAATAACGATAATTTTATATCTTTTTTTTGGAAAAAATAAAAAATATATTGATTATGCTGGTGGTTATGGTGTTTTTGTTAGGCTTATGAGAGATATAGGTTTTGATTTCTATTGGCATGATAAATATACGAAAAACATTTTTGCGAGAGGCTTTGTATACAATAATGAAATGCAACCTATTGAAGCAATCACAACATTTGAAAGTTTTGAACATTTTGTAAATCCATTAGAAGAAATTGAAAATATGCTAAAAATATCTAAAAATATTATTTTTACAACAGAATTGCTACCACAACCTATTCCACCCCCTGAAGAATGGTGGTATTATGGCTTAGATCACGGGCAACATATTTCTTTTTATAGTAAAAAAACATTGGTTTTTTTAGCAAAACATTTTTGTTTGAATTACTATTATTTAGGCAAATTGCATATTTTGACAAAAAAAAATATTATCAAATATATAAAATATATTTTGAAGTTAAAAAAATTTGGCTTGTATAGGCTAATATGTAAAAATATGAAAAGTAAAACATGGGATGACTTTCTAAAAATAAGTAAAAAACATGAAAATATTATATGATCATCAAATATTTATCCTTCAAAGATATGAGGGCATAATAAAATATTTTATCACAAAAAAGAGTCGTTGAAAATGCGTATTGCCTTTGACTACCAGACATTTTGTTTACAGTCATACGGTGGAATATCCCGTTATTTTGTCCGATTAGCGAAGGAACTTATCGAGGCAAAGCAAGATGTTGGTATATTTGCTCCATTGCACCGAAACCATTATGTGAGGTTTTTGTCAAATGGTGTGGTGCATGGTTTTGGATTAAATCGGTATCCACCAAAAAGCACAAGGCTTATCTTGCCGATTAATCGACTTCTGGCTAAACCGGCTATTCAGAAATGGCGGCCTCACGTAGTGCATGAGACCTACTATTCCCGTCATAGTTCCGCACCTGAGTCTTGTTCTACGGTTATTACGGTTTATGATATGATCCACGAACTGTTCAGTGACCAATTCTCATCCCATGATAAAACTTCCATACTAAAGCGGATGGCCGTCGATAGAGCTGATCATGTGATCTGCATTTCAGAGAATACGCGTCGTGACTTACTGAACCTATTTAATGTCAGTGAAAACAAATTATCGGTTGTTCATCTTGGATTTGACTTATTTGACAGTAATTCTATGCCTGCTGAAGAGATCCAGGTTCCCACGAAGCCTTACCTTCTTTATGTGGGTAATAGAGGGGGGTATAAAAACTTTTTAGGGTTCTTGTGTGCTGTTGCTTCATCACGACGACTTAAATCCGACTTCGACATTATAGCTTTTGGGGGCGGTGGTTTTACAGGCTATGAAGCTGACTTTCTATCACAACTTAGATTTAACGCTGATCAGGTAAGACAGATTAGTGGAGACGATACATTACTTAAATATCTATACATACATGCGCAGGCATTCGTCTTCCCTTCTTTGTATGAGGGGTTTGGCATACCTCCACTGGAAGCTATGGCACACCAATGTCCGGTGATTAGTAGTAAGACGAGTTCAATGCCTGAAGTTATCGGCGACGCAGGAGAGTTTTTTGATCCCAGGTCAATTGAGGATATGGCATTCGCCATTGAACGTGTGGTTTATTCGCCAAGTAGAACTCAAGAGCTTATTGAGCGGGGCAAAAGGCGCCTCGCCCTTTTCTCCTGGAAACGTTGTGCTGAGCAGACGCTCAACATTTATCGTAGATTGGATGTTCGTCTATGAACAAAGTCGTTTTGATCTGTGGAGTCAGTGGTCAAGATGGAGCATTGCTGGCGAAGTTATTACTGGCCAAAGGTTATGACGTATGGGGCACATCAAGGGATGCTGAAGGTAGTAATTTTTCTAATTTAGTACGCTTGGGAATTCGTGATAGTGTAAGGTTAATCTCAATGAATCCGGAAGACTTTAGCAGCGTTTTTAGGACGATCAAGCAATGTAACCCAAACGAGATATATTTCTTGGCAGGGCAGTCCTCTGTTGGGCTTTCCTTTGAGCAACCTGTCGAGACCATTCAAAGTAATGTATCGAGCGTACTAAATATTCTTGAAACATGCCGCATTCTCGAGCGTCCCATCAGGCTATACAACGCAGCATCAAGTGAGGTTTTTGGCAACACTGGTGACCAGCCCGCGAACGAGGAAACGCCTTTTCGGCCGCGTAGCCCATACGCTGTGGCAAAGGCATCAGCATTCTGGTTGGTGAATAATTATCGTGAAGCTTATGGATTATTTGTGTGTAACGGGATAGCCTTTAACCACGAATCACCTTTACGCCCCGAGCGGTTCGTGACACAAAAAATCATCAGTGCCGCTCGTCGAATTGCTGCTGGTTCTCGCGAAAAGCTACAATTAGGTAGGCTGGACATTGCCCGTGATTGGGGATGGGCGCCGGAATATGTGAACGCTATGTGGCTAATGTTACAGCAGGATTCCCCAGATGATTACATTATTGCCACAGGTCAGACCAACACCCTTGAAACCTTTGTTGCCAAAGCGTTTGCCTTTTTCAATTTGGATTGGCGTGAGCATGTACAGCAGAATCAAGAACTTTTCCGACCAACAGATCTGTTGGTCAGCCGAGCAAATCCAGCCAAGGCTGAGCTTAAACTTGGATGGAAAGCCAGATTTAAGCTCGATGAAATTATTGATGGTATGGCGAAAGAAGCCGTGAGCACATGGGGGAGCTGAGCAGACTTGTGTTTGTGGTCGTTCTTGATGTTTATATCGTGAAATTGATTTGCTAATGGGACGATGAACGGTATTAAGATGATTAGGAAAATGTTAGCAGCAGGGAAAGAAATATTGCAATGCCCGGCCAAAATGGAGGCAAACTTTCAAGAGATTTTGATCAACCAGGGCCGAATGATGAGCCCGGCCATACAAAACAGGAATAGCTACCGCTCGTTGGCAGATTTGGAGTTCAAGGTATTATCTGAGACCCTTCAAAGTTTTTTGTAAGTCTGATATAGTATAACAAATATATGGAGGACTGACATGAGTAATGAAGTATTTGATTTTAAAAAAGCTTTAGAAGATTTAAAGAAAGGTAAACCCTTATCAGGTAATTGATAAAACTTGATGTGCAGGGATATGAGGACAAAGTTGTACAGGGTGGAATGAAAACTTTTGAAAAAGCAAAGATTGTTATATGTGAGATAAGTTTTTATGAGCTTTACCGAGGACAACTTTTATTTGACGAGATGTCAAACATGTTTAAAAATATGGGTTTTACATATCAAGGCAGTATAAACCCAGGCTTTCATCCAAAAAATGGGATACCCTTATTTGCTGATGCTATATTTATTAAGAAATATATTTTATAAATAGAATTTAATTAAGTTAAATATTAAATAGTAATTTTGTTAAATAAATTTATATTAATTTATTAGTTAATACTTATAAAGAATGAAACAGTAAAGAATGAAATAGTTTGTAAATAGAGAATCTTCAAATATTGACTCTAAATTAATTTAAGATGAATTTAATATAATATATATTGTATAAATGAATTGCAATGATTAGTAGACCACAAAACTTTGAAATTTTTACCCTTGATGATAGATATAGCACTACAATGTTATTAACTCGCCCATTTGATAACTATCTAATATATAACAATAAAGGGATAGTAACAGATGAATCGAAATTTAATATTAATGATTTAAAATTTAATATTGAAAATTCAAAATTCATAGATAAACCAGAGGATAAATTTGAAACCATGTTGTTTTTACCAAAAACAAATAATAGGCTATATGAAGGGGGATTACGCACTAAAGGATATTTTAAGCATAATTATAAATTGTATAATAATGAATGGTATATAATAGATAGTGGAAACAAGCTTATAGAAAAAATCTCACTACCAGATTCCATTTTGAAAACAAATATATATAATAAACAAATAACTGATATCCCGCTGGTAAGCATAATAACTGTTGTCTATAATGGAGAAAAATATTTAGAAGAAACCATTCAAAGCGTAATAACTCAAACATATCCTAATGTAGAGTATATAATAATTGATGGTGGTTCTACAGATGGAACCTTAGATATAATTAAAAAACATGAAAATGTTATTGATTATTTTGTTAGTGAGCCAGATAAAGGTATTTATGATGCTATGAATAAAGGCATAAGCCTTATTTTAGGAAAATGGATTAATTTTCTTAATATTAAAGATAAAATACTATATATTGATTATGAATCATTAGTATTTTTAAACAGTACAAATTCATGTTATTATTTAAATGAAAGGGATATGATTAAAAGAAGGGAGCCACTAACTAAATTTTATCTTACACATAACACTCCCTGTCATCAAAGCATATTTTATTATAAAAATGAACTTGAATTATATAATACAGATTATAAAATAGAAGCAGATTTTGAGCAAATGACGAAATTATGCAAAAGAATACTATGGCCAATATATTCTAATCATTGTGGTTTTTTTGATATTAATGGAGTCTCTGGAAAATATGTAAAAGATAAAAGCTGGAAAACTTTGTTAAGGAGAACGTTTATTATTAATAGAAATCTTGGATTGTTTTATGGTTTTATATCTTTTTTACATATATTGAGGATAAAAATTCAAAATTATTTTAAAATTAAAAGTAAGCTTTAAAGGAATAAGTTTATTAATTGCCAATTTTAAGCTATGAAAATATGTGTTGTTGCTCCTGTTCATACATCTAATGATATAAGAGTATTTTATAAAATATGCAGAACCCTCCATAGTAATGGTTATGATGTTGTTTTATATTGTAGAATTAAAACAAATAATTATAAAAATGGGATATATATAAAAAGTGTCCCATCTTTTAAAAGTAGATTTTTACGATTTGTCTATTTACCAATATTATTGATACATTTATTGAAAGAAAAGGCAGACTGTTATCACTTTAATAATCCTGATACTTTGCCTTTAGCTATTTTTATGAAATTACTGGGATTTAAAATAGTATATGATACACATGAGGATTTTAGAAAACTAATTTTATATAAAGAATGGATACCCAAAATATTAAGAAAGCCAGTATCAAAAGTAATTTTTATCCTTGAATATATAGTTTCTCTTATTACAGATGGCTTCTTCGTAACACAAGATAGCCAAACTAAAATATATAAAAATTCCGTTCTCTTGAGGAATGCACCATTAATCAATAATGATTTTTTAACAAATGTAAGTATAAAATCTGCAAATATCTCGAAGTTGTATCAAATGGCTATATATGTTGGTTACTCTTTTACAAAAGATAGAGGTATAGAACAAATCATTAGCGTTATTTAAATAGTTAAGCAAAAAGTGAAATCTGGTTTATGGCTAATTGGAAATATTGAGCAAAAATATTTAAATAAAATCTCAGAGTTGCCAGGATTTAAATATACTACTTATCTCAATTATATGGAATATATTGATGCAATGGCTTATGTAAATAAGGCAGATGTTGGCTTGGTGACAATATTAAATGTTGGAGACCATAAAAATACAAGTGCAAATAAATTATATGAATATATGTTATTTAAAACACCATTTATAGCTTCTAATTTTAAAAAATGGAAATATGAGCTTGAATGAGTAAATGCTGGTTTTTTTGTTGATCCATTAGATACTGATGAAATTGTTTCAGCAATTATTAAAATAATAAAAAATAAAGATTTAAAGCAATTGCTGACAAATAATGGATATAATTATCTAATTCATGCTTTTAATTGGGACACGGAATTAAAGAAGCTTATTAATATATACAAAAAAATATTTGAAAACTATAAAAAATAATAATGATTTTAATAACACTATTTTTTGGTTACGTCCTATAATTCCTGTAAAAAGGGATGACCTCGTGTATAATATAAAACAATCAAATTTAAAAAATATACATAGTATACTTACCTTATATTATGTGGAGAGTAAAAATAAGTGAGAAAATTCGCAAAGAAGATTTAAGATATAGGTGTCAGGTATTTACTTTTTACTTTTTTAAATATTCTCATTTCCTTCTTTTACTGCATTTACAATTGCTATTTTCCCATTCCTCATCTGAGTAATAAAGTATATATAAAGCTTTTTTGGTTCTTTTAACAATTTCCTGTCAATTCATATTGTTTTTTATAATACCAAATAGATGTCCTACCTAAATATTTGAACTTCCGAAGTTCAAGTTTCTCTCAACTTCGGAAGTTGGGAGAAAATAAAATGCTACAAAAGAGTAGGTTATTTATATATAATATGGGAATTGTCAGATATAAGATTTTATTAAATTAAATGACTTGTGTTTAATAGTAGTAGGCATAACATATTGAGGTAATTGCAAATGAAAAAAAGAATATTAGTGACAGGCGGCGCAGGTTTTATTGGATCGCATCTCTGCAAAAGATTGTTAGATGATGGTATGGAAGTTTTATGTGTTGATAATTTTTTTACTGGTAGAAAAGACAATATATTAAAGTTAATCAAAAATCCTTATTTTGAAGTTATCAGGCATGACATATGCTTGCCTCTATTTGTTGAGGTTGACGAAATATATAATTTGGCTTGTCCAGCTAGTCCCATTCACTATCAATTTGATCCAGTTCAAACAACAAAAACATCCGTAGTTGGCGCACTGAACATGCTAGGTTTAGCAAAAAGATTAAAAATAAAAGTTTTGCAGGCTTCAACAAGCGAAGTTTATGGTGATCCTATAGAACATCCACAAAAAGAAAGCTATTGGGGAAATGTTAACCCCATTGGTTTAAGAGCATGTTATGATGAAGGCAAACGTTGTGCAGAAACATTATTTTTTGATTATTATAGACAGCATCAATCAAAAATAAAAGTTATTAGAATATTTAATACATATGGTCCACATATGCACCCCTTTGATGGTCGGGTAGTTTCAAATTTTATAATTCAAGCATTAAAAAACGAGGCTATTACTATTTATGGTGATGGAACTCAAACAAGAAGTTTTTGTTATGTTAATGATTTAATTGATGGGATGATTAAAGTAATGGGATCAGAAGATTCTTTCAC
>DHGE01000105.1 GCA_002402635.1 Deferribacterales bacterium UBA4806 | reverse complement strand
AACATTTTTATAGGGGATGTATATTTTATAATCCTCCAGACCTATTGGATCTTCTAATATAAGCTTGCTAACAGATTCAGGAAACATCAAGGTAAACCTTACAGCTAACATGCCTCCCATAGAATGTCCTATTACAGCCACTTTGTTAATTTTAAGGTAATCTAATAAATTCTTTGTGTTTTCTGCAAGCAAATGAAAACTGTAATGTATATTAGGTTTTGAAGATTTCCCAAAACCTATTTGATCAGGAACAACAACTCTAAAACCTCTTCCTGATAGATAATTGATTGTATCTTTCCAATAGTCACCAAAGAAATTTTTTCCGTGAAGCAATAAAACAGTTCTTCCGTTGTAATTAGATGGTTTTATGTCCATATAAGCCATATTTAATAGCTGTCCCTCAATTTTTAATTTATAGAATTTTACTGGGTAGCTATAATTATAATCTTCTAAAGCTATGCCAATTGGATTGAGATTGGCCATTAGGCAAGTAGAGAAAATCGTCAACATGACAATAAAAAATAACAAATTTTTAATTATTATTTTCATAAACTTTATCTTTTACAGATTTTATCTTGTGGTCCATACTACCTATTTTACGATTCTTTCTTATGTCTAGCTTTATAACAGAATATATCCTGTTTACATCATTTTCTAAGCTTTTATAAGATTCATATATTATATCTAAGGCCTCTCTGAGATCCTCTGTTTCTATTGAAGTACCCATTGGATTGAGTTTATAGGTTATGTTGCTTTTATCAAGAATTTTTATAATTTTTGCGACATATGTACTTAAACTTTCTTCCTTACCGATAGGAAACATTGAAAAATCTAATATAACAGACATAACATCTCCAAATTTTTATTTTATTATTATTCTTCTTCTTCTTCAGTTGTAAAAATAGCTATTGATCTAGCCTTAACTTTATAGATATCACCTGATTTAATTTGTTTTAAATTTTCTCCGTTTGATGTATCTATAAAAAGATAATATTTTTGTTTAAATTCATTTAGTTCAGGTATTTTAAAATCTACATCCTCATGGTGAGCATTAAAGAAAATCAATAGATCTGAGTCATGCAAATATCTTCCCTCTTCGTCCATATCTTGTAGACCTTTACCTGCTAAAAACATGCCAAGGCTTCTTGCATAGCTATTATTCCATTCTTCATCATTCATTTCACAACCATCAGGTTTGAGCCAGATAATGTCTTTGATTCCAAGCCCTCTGATAGGCCTACCTTGAAAGAATTTTCTTTTATGCAAAACGGGATGGTTTTTTCTAAAAGTAATAAGTTTTCTTACGAACTTTAGAAGTCTTCTTTTATTTTCGTCTAACTCCCAGCTAGTCCATGTAATTTCATTATCCTGACAGTAAGCATTGTTATTTCCTTTCTGTGTTCTAGAAATTTCGTCACCAGCCAATATCATAGGAGTTCCCTGAGATATTAGTAATGTAGTAAAAAAGTTTCTCTTTTGTTGTTATCTTAGATTTATTATATTTTGATCATCCGTTTCTCCTTCAAATCCACAGTTCCAACTATTGTTGTTATCACTACCATCTCTGTTATCCTCCCCATTTGCCTCATTATGTTTGTTATTATATGAAACTAAATCATGGAGTGTAAATCCGTCATGGGCAGTTATAAAATTTATTGAAGAAAAAGGTTTTTTACCAGTTGTTTCATATAAGTCACTTGAACCAGTTAGTCGATATGCTAATTCTCCAATTTTGCCACCATCCCCTTTAATATAAGATCTTACGGTGTCCCTATATTTATCGTTCCATTCAGCCCAACCAGGTGGGAAATTGCCAACCTGGTATCCTCCAGCGCCTAAATCCCAAGGCTCAGCTATCAATTTAACCTGTGATATAATGGGGTCTTGAGTGATAATATCAAAAAAACTGCCTAACTTATCAACGTCATGTAATTCTCTTGCAAGTGTTGAAGCTAGATCAAATCGAAATCCGTCAACATGCATATTTAAGATCCAATATCTTAGGCTATCCATAATAAGCTGTAACACTCTTGGATGGGTCATATTTAAGCTATTGCCACAACCTGTATAATCCATATAAAATCTATTATTATCATTTACTAATCTATAGTATGCTTTATTATCAATACCCTTAAAACTCAATGTTGGACCCATGTGGTTGCCTTCTGCAGTATGATTATAAACAACATCCAAAATTACTTCTATATTAGCCTTGTGTAGTGCCCTTACCATTGTTTTAAACTCTTTAATACTTCCTGTATAGGAATACCTTATATCTGGACTAAAGAAACAAATTGAATTATAACCCCAGTAATTTACTAATTTTTTTTCTACAAGATAATGATCATCTATAAAGAAATGTACAGGTAGAAGTTCGATAGATGTTATTCCTAATCTCTTCAAATAATTGATAGCAGGTGTTGAAGAAAGCCCTGCGTAAGTACCCCTTAATTCTTCTGGCACATCAGGATGCAATTTAGTGAACCCTTTTACATGAGTTTCATATATAATAGTTTCATGCCATGGAATGTTAGGTTTCACATCATTTCCCCATGAAAAGGCTTCATCAATAACTATGCCTTTTGGCATAAACTTTGCGTTATCTCTTTCATCAAAACTGAAATCTTCATTTTTATCGCCTACAATATATCCAAAATTGCTATTATCCCATGTTAATTGTCTGTCAAAAGCTTTTGCGTATGGATCCATTAGTAATTTATTTGGATTAAATCGGTGGCCTTCTTCAGGTTTATATGGCCCGTAAACACGATAACCATATTTAAGTCCTGGCTTTGCTTCTGGTAAGTATATATGCCAAATTTGATCGGTTTTTTCAAATATTTTAATGCGTTCTTCAGCATCATTATTATCGAATAAGCATAACTCAACATTTTCTGCATTTTCTGAAAATAAAGCAAAATTTACACCGGTGCCATCCCATGTTGCACCTAAAGGATATGGTGATCCAGGCCACTTAGCCCATTTTTTTCTCATATACACCTCATTCTAAATCTAATTTACATCTATACTGCTTATAAAATGGAATATCTAGCCTTTATATAGCATTTCAGAAAAAGGCTTTTAATTCTTTAATATTATCTGAAAGATTGTATATATGGATAAGTTTTTCAGATAGAAAAACATCCCTTATAAAGAACATGGCGATTAAAATCCATAGAGCAGTAATAACAAAGGTTTTTTCTAAACCCACAACATTCTTTTTTTGCTTAAAAAGTGCAATAAAGGCAATAATAAAAATGGGCAGCATAACCCACCAAATGAGATTTGTTATGTTAATAAATGAACAGATAATAAAAAAGATTGTAAGCACAATTCCAATCCATGAAAGGATATTGAACCGCTTTAATTTTGTAATAAAACTATTTTTTTCTATTGCTTCTGTCACTTTGCTAAATTCTTCTGAAATATCTCTTTTTTCATCCATAAGTACCTCCTATTTTCTCATTTTAACACTTTAATTTATTATAATCAACTCTCAAAAATTGTTACTTTCTCTTGTAAGATTATCCAAATCAATTGAATTAACAAGGTTAG
>DHGE01000146.1 GCA_002402635.1 Deferribacterales bacterium UBA4806 | reverse complement strand
TATATCAACATATAATGTTGCTTTGGAGGACAAGTTATGGAACTGAGAAAATTAGGTAAATTAGGTCTTACAGTATCAGCAATTGGACTTGGTTGCATGGGGATGTCTGACTTTTATGGAAAAACTGATGATGAAGAATCTATTAGAACAATTCATAGGGGAATTGAGCTTGGTATCAATTTTTTTGATACATCAGACATATATGGCCCATTTAAAAATGAAATCTTAGTAGGCAAAGCTTTAAGGCCTTATAGAGATAAGGTTGTGATTGCCACAAAGTTTGGCTTAATGAGGAATGAAAATGGTGAATGGCTTGGAATAAATGGTAGACCAGAATATGTGAAAAAAGCCTGCGAAGATAGCCTAAAAAGGCTTAAAATAGACACAATTGATCTGTATTACCAGCATAGAGTTGACCCAAATACTCCTATAGAAGAGACAGTTGGAGCAATGTCAAGGTTAGTGGAAGAAGGGAAAGTAAGGTTTTTGGGCTTATCAGAAGCTGGAGCTTCCACAATTAGGAGAGCAAACAAGATTCATCAGATTACTGCTTTACAATCAGAATATTCCTTATGGGTAAGGGATATTGAGAATGAGATACTGCTTACATTAAGGGAGCTTGGCATCGGTTTAGTTCCATATAGCCCATTAGGAAGAGGATTCCTTACAGGCAAAATAAAGAGCACAGATGACCTTGATGATAACGACTTTAGAAAAAATGAGTTTCCTAGACTGCAAAAAGAGAATCTCAAGAAAAATCTTGAAATTGTAAATATGCTCGAAGAACTGGCTAAAGAAAAAGGGTGTACACCAGCTCAGCTTGCTTTAGCTTGGGTGCTTACACAAGGTGATGATATTGTGCCTATCCCTGGGACAAAAAGAGTAAAATACCTTGAGGAAAATGTAGGAGCTGCAAATATAAAGCTTACCCCAGATGACCTAAAAAGGATAAATGATACTATCCTTAACAAACCAGTGGCAGGGGATCGCTATAAGCCAGAAATGATGCAGACTATAGACAAATAAGACGATACAGATGTTAAGTTTGGATTATTCTTATAAAATAGAACTAAAAAGGGGGAAATATGAGATTAAAAAATAAAAAAGCTTTAATAACAGGAGCAAGTAAAGGAATAGGAAAGTCAGTTGCTTTAGGATTTGCAAGAGAAGGAGCAGATATTTTTATAACTGCCCAAAAAGATATTGATGGTCTTAATGAGACAATAGAGGAGGCAAAAAACATAGGTGTAAATGCTATTGGTGGGATATACGATGCTTCTAACTTTAAAGATGTAGAAAGGCTTATGAATAGTGTGGGGAATTCTTTTGGTACTATTGATATTTTAGTAAACAATGCTGGAATCATAAAGCCAACACTTTTTTTAGATTTACAACCAGAACAATTTGAAAAAACTTTAAAAGTTCATTTGTTTGGCACGTATTATCATACATGGCTTGCTGTGAAGAAATTTATGATACCTAAAAAATATGGAAAAATTATAAATCTCGCAGCTCCTGCTGCATTTAAAGGGTATATCGGTGTAGTTGATTATGCTTCAGCTAAGGGTGGAATTGCTGCTTTTACAAAAAATGTGGCAAAAGAGCTATTGTCTTACAATATTCAAGTAAACGCAGTGGTGCCTATCGCAGAATCAAGGATGACAAAGGACTTGAATAACTTTTACAGTAAACAGTTTGGTGCAGAAATCGGAGCATCGCTTGCAACTTTACCAACACCAGACAATTTAGTAGGGACATTTCTATTCTTTGCAAGCTCAGAATCAGATTATGTAACAGGGCAAATTCTAACTGCAGATGGGGGATGGGTAGAGTAAAATTTTATCTGAATCTATCTAAAAGGTAATATTTTAGTGCACTTGTATCGTTGAGAAGCGCAATAGTCAACTTTTNNTTAATATCTTGGAGTTTCGTGTCATTAATAAGTTCGCACTATGCGTAGCTTTACTCATTGATAATCAATGAGTAAAGAGTATCTTTTTCTATTTGTTAATCTTTCATTTAGAGCTTGATAGAAGTATGCCACAGTTATAATTTAAGGGTAATGTTAAACAGGTAGGATTTTATAAAATTAAGAGGAACAGATTTGGTAGTAAAATAATAGTTGTTGATGTAGATGATGATAAATTAAAGCTTGCTCAAACATTTGGAGCTAATCATGTAATTAATTCAAAGAGAAACAATTCAGTTGAAGCTATTAAGGATTATTCTCATAATGGGGCAAATGTTTCAATAGATGCTCTGGAAACAGCTGAAACGTCAATAAATGCAGTGCTCAGTTTAAAAAAAAGAGGTAGACATGTTCAAATTGGACTAACAACACAAAAAGAAAAAGGCAATATAAATCTTCTATTTGATTTTATGATAGCAAGTGAAATTACTTTTTTAGGATCTTTAGAAATGCCCTCACATAGATATAATGCTCTATTAGAATTGGTAGGTAGCAAAAAATTTTTCCTGAAAAGCTGATTACAAAACATGCTAATATAGATGAGGCAGGTGAGGCTTTTAGAGAATATGAATAATTTCAAAACAATTGGTATTGTTTTTATTGATAAGTTTAAATAATTCATAAACCATATTAGCTCATTTTCTAAATCTGTGTCCGGTTATGTACTATAATTCCTGGTAAATTTGGATGTGAAAACAAACAAAAAATCTATACAACTAACAAAGAGGAAATATTATGAGGCATTCGAATTTATAAGGAAAAAAGAGGCTTGACCTTGCTATATTATGTTAATAACCTAAATTTATTGGTCATGTTTTTTTCCTTATAAACTCAAATATACTGTACCCCAAAAACTGGACAAGCTGCTAAGGTATATAAATCTCTCAACCTCGGAGGTTAGGAGATAATTGTTATTGTTTTTATAATTTTAAAAGAAAAACAACAATTTATCGTAATATTGACTCTTTGAAGAAACTAATATACTAACTAATGCAACCTATATTATTATGATGTGAAGCTTTTTAAACGATAGAAGATATAAAAAATGATTATATGATGAATTTAATAAGATTTATNNTGGATAACACTCTGGATGGTTTTACTCACTTTATTACTTTTTCTACCAATTGTGATTGCAGCTATTTTTAGCCGGTCAGGAAACCTGTCTTTTAATATACAGAGATTGTGGCCATTTATTTTTTCCAGAATTTCTTTTGTTAAAATTATAGTAAAAGGGAAAGAAAAGATTAGAAAAGGGGAATCATATGTAATTGTTTCTAATCATCAATCTCATTATGATCCCATAGCGATTATAAATGCTTTGCCTATACAATTTAGATGGGTAATAAAAAAAGAATTACTTAAAATCCCTTTATTTGGATATGCATTGTATGCATCAAAGCATATTTTTGTTGATAGATCTAATAAAGAACTTGCAATAGCAAGCATTCAAAAAGGTTTTAAAAGATTA
>DHGE01000077.1 GCA_002402635.1 Deferribacterales bacterium UBA4806 | reverse complement strand
AAGACAACATAAATCACCTTGAACCTATAGAACAAATTACAAAACAAGAAATAAGAAATTATTTTCAAGAAAAACTGAATAATATAGTATAGTAATATAGTGTCAGGTATTCACTTTTTACTTTTTTTGTGTATAAAAAATTAAATTCATAATGTTTTTATATTAGTTAATATCAAAGTTATCTACAATAACCTATAAATTTTAAAAAATCCGTTGCTGCAAGGATTTTAATATTTTTATATTCTTTGAAATTTAATAAATGTTTATCACCAGAAATTATAAAATTTGCTCTACACTTTAAAGCACATTCAATAAATTTATTATCATCTGGATCATATTCTATAATAGATATATGATTGTTTATTTTTACAGGAAAAGTAACACAAGAAAAATCTGTTAATATATTTGTTGTATCAAAATGTGGAATTTTAAACATTATTGTGAGAATATCATAAATTTATTTTTTTATTTCATCAGAAGTAAAAATTATTATCTTTTTCTGACGTCCAAGATCAATTATAACACGAGGATTACCACCCCAGAATATAGCAGATATGTAGGCATTTGTATCTACTACTTTTAGAATTGGATTTACCGTAAATTATTTTTTATGTAAAAAATCATCTAATTCTTTTTCAGCCATTTCTGGAATATTATATTTCTTGACAAGATCTTGAGTGTAGTTATAGAAACTTTTACGATAATTTTCATCGTCTATTAATTTATTTATTAATTTCATTCTTTCCTTAAAATCCAGTTGTAAAATCAAATCTTTTATTTGAGAATATTCAATATTTATTTCACCAAGTTTAGGCATTTTACTTTCCTGTGCTTTATTTATAAAGCCTATAAATCATAGGCCTACCTTACAAAGTAGAATAAATATGTTAACAAATATGTCATTGATTATAATAAATAAAGTAATAAAGTGCCAGGCATTTACTTTTTGAGATTATGTCTACAATTGTTATGTCCTATAATTCATGTTAAAAAGTGCAACTAATGACTGCTTACGCAATAAATTAAATGAAATATTTTAAGCTTCAAAGGCAAATCGTTTTCTTGACAAGAGTATAAATTTAGTAATAAAGAGTAAATACCGGGCACTTTATCATTTATGTCAATATATAATATAAATATAAGTAAATAATATGAGATATAATATTAATTCACTGTATTATTATAACACCTACTACAATTATATAAAAAATTGCTCCATTAACTTTTTTTAAATACCTTTATATAAAGCCATTTTCTATTTTAAAAAATAATAATTGCTTCGAAAATTAAAATTTAAATGGTAAAGTTGGGTTATAATATATTATTGTATTTTTAATAGTTACATTTTAGCTAAAAATATATTATATTTTATATTCATATATTGTATCATTAACGCAAGTTATGTTACATTATAATATGAAAGCGAGGGGAATATGACTAAAGATAGAAATTGCTGTTTTACTAAAATGCGTATTATTATAAACACACTTGTTTAGGTATTTGTTGCTTTTTAATTGAAGTTGGATCTATAGCAGGTGGATTTTGAAAAGTATAATGATTAGTATTATTCAGATAGTTTTGTGTCAATAGTGCACAAACCTAATGTACTTATAATGTGACAAATGATATGGTAAAACAAGTTGTAACACAATTGAAAATTGTTATAGAAGATAATCTACTTCAAGGTATTATAAAAAAGAGGCCGTGTACTTATTTAAACCTAGATTGTTTATGTTTCTTAAAGTTACTTATACTGAACCTGCTGTTGTTAAACCTTTAGTAGAAATGGCTATTAAAGCAAGCTCCAGTAAAGTATGGATCGGTGAAGGTGGTGGTGATTATTTAATGATTGAAGAATTCATGAAAAAAGCAGAATATAATACAATAATTGCGGAACTACAAAAGAATTTGGATCATATCGTGTTGAACTTGTAAACTTAAATAACCTTCATAAGTGGAGATGGGTTAATGTGCAGGATAAATATTTAAAAGACTATATAGATGATGATTTATCAACATTTATAGGTATGGGTGATGAAATTAAAATTAAAGAACAAAAGTATTACAAAACACTTGATCATACGGATAAAATATCCCAGGGGGTTAAGGGATGGTATGTTATTAGTGAATATGTTCTTGATTCTGATATATTGATAACTGCTCCAAAACTAAAAACACACTCAAAAATGATAATAACTGGAGCAATGAAAATATTGGCTGGAATTACTGAGGCTAGCACTTATAGTGCCATATCTCCTGGGCGTTTGAAATTGCCAAGCTATAGAACAGGTTCAACACCTTATGATAAAACATTTGGAAATGGTGCTTTAGTAAAAGCAATATGGGATTTAAATCATATAGCAATTTATACTGATAAAAATGGACATATACAAACAAAACCACAGAAAAAGTATTTATTCGTTATAGATGGTAATGTATGCTCAGAAGTATCAGAACAGAGTGGAAAATCGTATAACCTTGGAGTAATAGCTGCATCACAAGATCCTGTTGCACTTGATACAGTATGTGCTGGTTTGATGGGTTATAATTATACACTTATTCCAACATTAAGAAATTGTTTACTTGTAAAAAATGAAGGTATTGATATTATAGGTAATAAACTAAAACTTACGCATGTATTTGATTTTGCCCAGATTGGTCAGATTATGCCAAAAGATTGAGTATTTATCAATCTAATTGAAGGTTATTTTATGTTAATATATAAAGAGATTTATATAAATACAGCACATAGATTATTGAATCACAGAGGTAAATGTAAAAATGTTCATGGACATGATATGCGTGTTCAGGTATGGATTTCAGGAGAAAAAGATAAAAATACTGGTTTAATAGTAGATTTTAAGGAAATAGAAGATATTGTCCAAGAGCTTGATCATTCTATAGTATTGAATAGACAGGATGAATTAGTACAACATATAAAAACAAAAATGATACTAATTGATGGAGATCCAACGTGTGAGAATATATCTGAGTTGTTATTTACAAACTTAGAAGTTTTAAAAAAGAAAAATCCATCAATAGAAATAGAAAAAGTAAGGGTCTGGGAAAATTCACGTTCTTATGCAGAATTCTATAAAAGAAAAGAAGATAAATATCTGTGAGTTTTTTATTTCTCATCAAGGTGAAGGAGTTCTCGTTGGTGAATTGATGTACTTCATCCGGTTGGGTGGTTGTAATCTATCATGTTCATGGTGTGATACAGATTATGCCAAATATGATTTTGAAGAACATTCTATATACAATATAAAAGAAAAGCTTAAAAAAGATAATTGGGGGAAAAACAGATGGGTTTGTATCACTGGTGGTGAACCTTTGATGCAAAAAAATATAAGATTTTTGATAGACTTATTGTTAGAAGAGAAATACAAAATTATATTAGAAACTAATGGAAGTTATCCTGTTAATGACTTTAAAAAGATTATGATAAGTATGGATATTAAGTGCCCATCCTCTGGAGAGACAGAAAATAATATACTGTCCAACATTTCATATCTTACAGAAAAAGATCAGTTGAAATTTGTGATCGATACTAATAACGACTATATTTATGCAACTTATATAATAAATAAATATAAACCAAAATGTGTGTGTGTTTTTCAGCCTGTTAGTAAAAATTTTGATAATTCCACAACATTTAAATGGTTATTTGAAAAGTCTACTAAGGATCTTTTAAATGTAAGAGTGATTCTACAACAACATAAAATAATCTTTGGGGAAGTGAGAGGTGTTTAAAAATAAAAAAGCTGTAGTCCTTTTATCTGGAGGATTAGATAGTAGCACTTTAGCCTATTATATTAAAAATTTGGGTTATATTGTTTATGCAATATCATTTGACTATGGGCAAAAAAACATCCGTGAATTAGATGCATCAAAAGAAATAGGAAAATTACTTGATGTAAAGGAACATAAGATTATAAAAATAGACCTAAAAAGTATTGGTGGCTCTGCCTTAACATCAGATATGGATATACCAGAAATGAGCAAAGAAGATATTCCGCCAACATATGTTCCAGCTAGAAATACCATTTTCCTTTCAATTGCTCTTGCTTATGCAGAGGTGATAGATGCAGAAATTGTTTTTTTTGGAGCAAACTGTATAGACTATTCAGGATATCCTGATTGCCGGCCAGAATACATTAGTGCTTTTAATAATCTTGTTAAATTAGCCACAAAAAAAGGAATTGAAGGTAAAACAATTAAAATTGAAGCTCCTTTTTTGTTTTATAGCAAAAAAGACATTGTAAGTCTGGCATTAAAACTAAATGTTCCTATTGAAAAAACTTGGAGTTGTTATAATGGTGGAACAGAGCCATGCAAATATTGTGCATCTTGTATTATCAGACAGAGAGCAATTGATGAAATAAATGCAGAGAAAATAAAAAATAAAAGAGATAGCAGAGGATAGGAAATCCTCATGTCGGTGGTTAGATTCCACCCATGGGCATTTTTAATTTTAAGATAACTCAAGGTCAAACAAGAGCAGCTCCCCAGAAAATCCTTCTTCAACATCACCTACTCCCTCTTTCAACCTAAATAAACCACTGCAGTGTGCAAAATTTAAAAAGTGTGATGTCTTCTGAGAGTTTGGACTGTACACACTAAAATTGCCGTCTTCTACTTTTACAACGGCGCGATTAAAATAGTCGGCACTTTTTTTTGAGTGCATCTTACTTTTTAATACCCCTTTTACAAACTTGTGATCAAAGTCTTCTCTTTTCATCGCTTTTTTTAAATAGGGGATAAAATATAGAAAAAAATTCGTCAGAAATGCCGAAGGGTACCCTGGAAGTCCAAAGATCACAGATGTTTCACTTTTTGCTACCATAAGGGGGCTGCCAGGTTTTATAGAAGTTTTATTTACTATAATTTCATAGTTTTGCTTATTTAATATCTTTTTTACAAAGTCGTATTTTCCCATAGAGATGCCACCTGATGTGGCAATGATGTCGTAATTTTTAGATAGTTTTTTTAGTGTGTTTGATATCTCCTCTTCGTTATCTTTGATGTTTCCATAAAAATATGCATCAACTCCTAACCTGTGTACTACAGTTTCAAAGATATACCTATTTGTATTATAAATATAGCCAGGCTTGTATTTAGAGCCTATTTCAAGAATCTCATCCCCTGTGGTAAAAAAAGCTACTTTGGGTTTTTCAAATACATCAATTTTAGACACTCCAGCGTATGCAAGTACTGAGAAAAGAATTTCATTAATCTGTGTATTTGCCTTTGCAATAACTTCCCCTTTTGCAGCCTCTTCTCCTACTTCATTTATATTTTCCTTTTTTTTGAAGGCTTTATTAAATCTAATTTTATTAGCCAAAACTTCGCAATCCTCTATTCTTAAAACTGCATCAGCATTTTTAGGAACTACTCCACCTGTCATCACAAAAACGGCCTCACCATCGCCCAATGTTATATCTACGGAATCTACAATAGTATATGTATTAACTATTTTATACTCTGTAAGATTTTCACCTTTAACAGCAAGACCATCCACCGCACTTTTATATAGATCGGGAAAGTTTCTGTTTGAATAAATATCTCTAGACAACACCATACCTATGCTATTTTTCAATTCAACTGAAGTTTCTTGAAGACCCAAGTTTGCATTATTCAGTATAATTTTTTTTGCTTCTTCAAATTTTAACATATAACCTCTCAATTCTTCTATATTTTCTTTTCTAATATTTGTTCCTTTAATAACCGTTATTATCACCAAAATGATAACTACAGATAAATCTCTTATTTATAAAGGTTATCTCTATCGTAATTAAACTTAAGGTTCTTAAACCCTTTTTCTATGTTTACTTCTAACATACAGATTTTCCAAAAGGGCAAACAGGGTAGACGCAAACTTTACAAAAACAACATAGCCCACCTATACTGTATGCTGCTACCTCATCTGCTGAAATCTTTTCTCCTGCAAGTAAACGTGGCAGAAAAATATCAAGAGCAGTTGCTTTATAAAAGAGTGCAGCTGCAGGCACACCACACACAATTTTTTCCTGAATATAACCAAATGTAAAGTTGTTACCTGGCTGTATTGGATTGCCTTCCTGTACAATAGATGCACCTACATAGGCTATAGCCTTTTTAGTACAATCATCAGGGTCAACAGAAGTACCACCTGTAATTAAAAGTATGTCAACATCAATTAAATAAGAGCTGATCTTATTTGCAATAATTTTTACATCATCCGGCAAAATCGTATGTTTTATCACATCAACACCAAAATCGCTTAATTTATCTCTCATTTTTTCTGTAAAACTGTCCTTCTTTCTCCCTGTAAAAAATTCATTTCCTGTTACAATTATTCCAGCTTTATTAAAAAGATAAGGCTTTACAGAGATGGCTGAAGAATTAAGAATTTTTTTGCAATTTTCAATAATCTCTTTATCACAATAAAGGGGGATAATTCTAAAAGCTGCAACGATATCTTCCTTTTTTACAGGGACATTTCCATGTTTTGTGGAAAGTGAAGGGATTTTTAACTTATTAACCTCTATTACCCTTTCTTTATCTATTTTTAATAAACCATCAATTTCTGCATAAAAATTTATTTTCCCTTCAGAAGGTTCTCTGTCATAGTAAATATTATTACCTGCAATTAGAGGTGCAAGCTCTATACTTGCATCATCTTCATGAACAATATCTTCTGCATTTTCACTTTCTAAAACAAAAACGGTTTCTTTACCTAATTGCTTAAATATTTCTATCTCTTTCTCTTTTATAATGTGACCTTTCTTAAATCTTACCCCTTTAAACCCCTTAGATACATCTACCTCTGTAATATCATGGGCAAGTGTTTTCCCTGCCGCATATTCAATTTTTACTCTTTTATACATATCGCCCCCTTTTAATTAGAAAGTTCATCCGATCATTTATAAAATAAAAAACCGGTTACCCCAAAAAGAATAACCGGTAAAATTTTTATACCAGGCTATCTCCTTTCCTAACAAGGAAGGCACAAATGTTTCCATTTACACCCTGGGGCATAAGCCAGCCGTCGTATAGCCCGTAGCAAGTTACCTTAGGC
>DHGE01000075.1 GCA_002402635.1 Deferribacterales bacterium UBA4806 | reverse complement strand
TGCAATTATCTAATTGATAAATTATTAGAATGGACAAAAATATTAAAAATTCCAAAATTGACTTCATTTGGTTTAAATAGAGCATCAATTCCAGAAATTATAAAGAGGGTAGGGCAAAAGAATAATCCTATTAATCTTTCTAAAGTTGAACTAGAAAACATTTTAAAATTATCTATATAAATCTTCGATTCAAAATAAAATCAAAAATTTAACAAATATTTTACTCTTAAAGAAAAGATATTATGATACAAATGTATGGATTAATATAAATAATAGAGATAATTAAATGATTAATGATTTAATGATATTTATAAAATCTCTTCTCTTTGTGTTTGTTGCCTTTAATGTGTTGTCATATAACAATTTGTATGATGATTTAATAAATAGAGAAATGGCAAGCAAAGATGTAAGTTGGAAATTAAATAAATATAACGAAACTATTAAGACTATTAGAGGAAAAATCCTTGCAATTAACGATTTCCATGGACAGTTGACCAAAGGTAAAATGGTTGGTGGCAGACCAGTGGGTGGTGCAGCAGTTTTAACATCTTATCTAAAGGAAGCTGAAAAAGAATTTAGAAACAGCACATTTTACATAGAAGTGGGTGATTTAATTGGAGGTTCTCCTCCTGAATCTGCTCTGCTGCAGGATGAACCAACAATAATGTTCTTTAATATGTTAGGTAATAATTGGTGTTCCTATAGATTTAAATATAATCAGTTTTGCAATGTTATTGGTATCCCTGGCAATCATGAATTTGATGAAGGTATTAGTGAACTATTGAGAATTATAGACGGAGGAAATCACAAAAATGGTCCTTTTTTAGAGGATCCATATAAAGGAATAAAATTTGCGTTGATTTCGAGTAATATTGTATATGAAAATAAAAAATCATTTTTAAAACCTTACATAATCAAAATATTAGGAGACATACAGATAGGATTTATAGGAGCAACACTAAAAGAAACTCCTACAATGGTAACACCTTCCTACATTGAAGGGTTGCATTTTTTAGATGAAGCAGAAAGTATTAATAAATATATTAATGAGCTAAAAAACTATGGCATTAAATCAATAGTTGTAATTATTCATCAGGGAGGTAACCAAAATGATAAAGGTGAACTTAGTGGCCCAATCTCAGATATTATTAAATCTTTAGACAATGAAGTGGATATTGTTCTATCAGCTCATTCTCACACCTATATTAATAGTATAGTAAAAAATAATAAAGGGAAAGAGCTGCTAGTAACTCAAGCTTTTTCATCGGGTACTGCCTATTCAGATATAGATTTTGTGATAGATAAAGATAGTGGTGATATTGTTGAAAAAAAAGGAAAGATAGTAACCACATACGCTGATGAAGGCCCAGGTTTAAAACCAGACAAAGAGGTAGAGGTATTAGTTAAAGAAGCAGCAGATAAAGTTAATCCTATAATTAACAGAGAAATTACAGTAATTAAAAATGACATAACGAGAACGCAAAATGAAGCAGGAGAGTCAGCCCTTGGAGATTTGATAGCAGATGCTCAGAGATGGCAAATGAAGGCAGATTTTGCATTTATGAACCCTGGGGGCATTAGAGAAGATTTAAAAGCTGGTAAAGTTACTTATGGAAACCTTTATTCTGTACAACCTTTTGGTAATCATCTTGTAAAAATGAAACTATCTGGAAAACAAATTAAAGTGCTTTTAAACCAACAATGGCGTGAAGATGACTATCCAAGAATGTTGCAAATATCTGGTCTTTCATATATCTGGGATTCTAATAAAAATATTAATGAAAGAATTGTAGATATTTTTGATAGCAATAACGTGCCAGTTGGTGATAATGAAGTGTATTCAGTCGTGGTAAATTCTTTTCTGGCGGATGGTGGAGATGGTTTTACTGTATTAAAAGAAGGTATAAACAGAGAAGTGGGACCAACTGATTTAGATGCCTTAATTAATTACTTACAAGAATTACCTGTACCAGTACATTACTCCATAGAAGGGAGAATTAAAAAAATATAAAATTTAATATATTTATTATGCATCAATTACTTGAAAATAAATTATATCTAGTATTTAAAATTTATTAATTTTTAATAGATACAAAGCATTATCAAAATAATGATTTTGTGTTACTATTTATTTGGAGGTCAAATATGGCAGAAAAACGTACAATAATCGAACCATTTCGCATTAAAATGACTGAATCCATTAAAATGACAACAGAGGCTGAAAGAGAAAAGATATTAAAAGATGCTCATTACAATCTTTTTTTAGTGCCAGCCGAGGATTGTTGTATAGACTTGTTAACAGATAGTGGGACTGGTGCCATGTCTGATAAACAATGGGCTGCTTTAATGTTGGGAGATGAGAGCTATGCATATAGTAAATCATGGTTTAAATTTGAAAGTGTTGTCAGAGAAATTACCGGTATGAAACATATTTTCCCGACACATCAGGGGAGGGCTGCTGAGAGTATACTTGTACAGGTTGCTGTAAAACAAGGGGATGTGATACCAAATAATTGTCATTTTGACACAACAAGGGCAAATATAGAATTTGCAGGTGCTAAAGCGATAGATTGTGTAGCAGACGAAGGGCTAAATCCTGGAAATATGCTTCCATTTAAAGGGGACGTAGACATTGATAAATTAAAAAAATGCATTGGAAAAAACAGTAATAAAATACCTTTTGGAATGATAACAGTAACTAACAACACAGGTGGAGGTCAACCTGTGTCAATGAAAAATATAAAAGCAGTTAAAACTCTTCTTCAGAAAAATGATATACCATTGATAATTGATGCCTGTAGATTTGCTGAAAATGTTTACTTTATCCACGAGCGTGAAGATGAATACAAAAATAAAAGCATAATTGAAATTGCACAAGAAATGTTTTCTTATGCTGATGGGGTTATTATGAGCTGCAAAAAAGATGGAATTGCCAATATAGGTGGTTTTTTTGCATGTAATAATAACAAGTTAGCTGAGAATTTTAAAAATATTCTCATTTTAAGAGAAGGTTTTCCAACATATGGTGGTTTGGCAGGCCGAGATTTAGAGGCAATATCTGTTGGTTTAAAAGAAGCCTTAGAATATGACTATCAAAGATACAGACATGCGACTATGGAATATTTAGGTTCACGACTTGAAAAAATTGGCATTCCATTTGTAAAACCTGTTGGTGGCCATGCTGTTTTTTTAGATGCAAAAGCTTTTTTACCTCATATTGAACCGTTAACTTATCCTGGTATAGGACTTATTAATGCATTATATATAAATGGTAGTATAAGATCAGTTGAAATTGGCACAGTAATGTTTGGGCGTTTCAATGAATATGGGAATGAACAACCAGCTCCTGTTGAATTGGTGAGGCTTGCTTTTCCAAGAAGAGTATATACACAAAGTCATTTCGACTATTTAATTGAAGTAATAGAAGAGGTCTGGAGGATGAAAGAGAAGATAACAGGATATAAAATTATTAAACAACCAAAATTTTTACGCCACTTCAGTTGTCATTTTGAACCATTAAAGTAAATCTACATATGACATAATAAATAATGAGTTATGATGGATTTAGTGGACACCAAAATAGTAATTTAATACACTAAATATGGATGTGTCATAATGGATATACTGCCTGCATTAGAAAAGACATTCAAAGAAGAATTTATCAATGCATAAGGTACAGAGTTGTCAGGTACATTTATCGAAGAATATATTATCCAAAGTAACAAGAAAAGAGAAAGGGTATGTTGCAGATGATTTAAGATCCATTTTTTATGCTTCTACCAAAAATAAGGCATTTAAGTTTTATGAAGATTTTATAGACAAATATGCAAAAGATTTTCCATCGGCTGTTAAATCACTACAACGCTCACTACAATCAGCATTAACATTCTTTGATTTTCCTGCTAAAGATTGGATATCCATTAAAACAACAAATGTAATAGAGAGGTTAAATAAAGAGTTTAAAAGGAGAACTAAATCTATGGAGATACTTGCTGGTGAATCCAGTTGTTATAATTTATTTGCATTTATATTTCTAAAGATGAAAAGCTACTGGGCTACTGTGCCTACCCATTTGCCTGGTTTGAAGAGGTTTAATGAATTTATACATAAGTGTTGACAGTACCTCATTATAGTTAGATATTTAGATATGCTTGATATATCGGTAGAATTTTGCGGCAAAAGATTAGAGAATCCTTTTATTTTAGCATCCGCACCACCAACTGCAAATTGCCAGCTTATAAGAAGGGGTTTTGAAGCTGGCTGGGCTGGGGCTGTTGTCAAAACTATTGCACCCACTTATTCACCCACCATAAGGTCTCGTTTTACAAGCAATAAGATTGGCAATAAACTAGTATCTTTTGGAAACATTGAACAATTGAGTACAAAAGAGGTTGAAAGCTGGCTTCCAGAGCTTAAGAAATTAAAGCAAGAGTTCCCTAATAAATGCCTTATTGTAAGTATTTTGGGAGGTATCAATTCAAATAGTTGCATCGAACTTATAGAAAAAATTAACGATGTTAAGCCCGATATGTATGAAATCAATCTTTCTTGCCCACACTACATTGAAGACGAATCCTGCCTGTCCATAGGCCAGAACGCCTCTTTAGCGGCAAAGGTTATGAAACAAGCGAAAAGTGCTACAGATGCACCTGTTATGGCAAAATTAACGTCTAATGTTACTGATATAACAATTATTGGTAATGCTGTTAAAAAAAGTGGTGCAAATGCATTGTCTGCAATAAATACAGTTAGAGCTTTACTCGGTATCAATATAGATAAAATAGAGGCTGAACCATCAATAGATGGTTATTCGACCTTTGGAGGTCTTTCTGGTCCATCAATAAAACCAATAGCCCTTAGGTGTATCCTTGAGCTTTACAAAGGTGTGAAACTGCCAATATCAGGATGTGGAGGTATTACCACATGGGAAGACGCAGTGCAATTTCTTATGTGTGGCGCCACAACTTTACAATTGGCTACCTCCGTCATGTTGCATGGATTTGATATCATTAATAAATTAAAAGAAGGCCTTTCTAACTATTTATTAAAAAAAGGATTTAATTCTGTAAATAATATTATTGGTATAGTTACTAATAAATTAATTGAACCCTATGAATTAAATCAAAAAAGCAACGTTTATTATAAAATAGATATTAATAAATGTAATGGATGCAAAAAATGTTATATTGCATGTCAAGATGGTGGGTTTGGTGCCATAAAAATGAGTAATAATAAGGCTGTTATAGATGAAAACAAATGTGATGGCTGTTCACTGTGCCTTCATGTGTGTCCTGTAAAAAATTGTGTATACCCAGTAACATATTAAAATGTTAAAAAAATTAACTTTTGTACAAAAAATCATACTCCCAATAACTGTTGTTGTAATCTTGATTATATCTTTATTAAGCCATGTAATGAACGTTGTTGTTGAGAATAAAATAAGAAGCAGAGCGTTAGTGAATGTAGAATATTTATCAGTTGCAGCGGCCAAATTGTCTTTAGAGAGAATACATAAAGCAGAAAGCTATGTAGAGAGTTTGTCTCAAATGTTAAAAGTAGCAAGAGAAAAAAGAATAGAAAGAACATTTTTATTTAAAATATTTAAACAAATGTTAGAAGAAAATGATTACTTTAATGCTATTTGGTCTATTTGGGAAATAAATGCTTATGATCAAGATAAGGCATATATAAATACGCTTGGGCATGATGAAACCGGGAGGTTCATTGTATCGGTAAATAAAGGCTCAGGTAGCATAAAAATTCAACATTCAACTGATATAGATATTGCTACAAAAACAAGGGAATATTATGTATTACCTAAAAAATATAAAAAGCTAGTTGTTACAAATCCATACCTATATAAATACGAAAAAGGTAGAAATCTAGCTTTTATTACAAGTCCAGTAATGCCCATTATCGCTGATAGCCAATTTGTGGGAGTAGTTGGAATAGATATAAGTGTCAGTTATATAAATGATATAATGAACAAAATAAAACTTTATAATTCAGGATATTTAATATTTGTTTCTAACAATGGTACAATTGTATCCCATCCAGATGATAAATATATTGGCAAAAATATTAAATCCATTTCACCGCTTTCCCAATACTTCAATAAGGTAAAAAATGGAGAAGCTTTTAATGAAATAAAAGAAATTGATAGAAGTGGCAAGGATCACTTAATAGTTATAACACCTATATCTTTAGCAAAAACCAGTATGCCATGGTCAATTATCAGTATAATTCCTGAAAATGAATTGCTTGCAGATTTAAGCTTTGTAAAGAAAATATTATTATTTATTGGGTTATTATCTGCAGGCGTTATCCTTTTGGTCGTGAGAATAATAGCAGGCAAACTAAACAAGCAATTAGGAGGTGACCCCGTTCAGGTTATTAAATTGATAAAAAATGTTACTGAAGGTGATTTTCATAACAATATTGAAGTAAAAAAAGATGATGATACCAGTTTATTATTTTCTGTATCTAATATGTCAAAGGTTCTAAAAAAATTATTATCTTCACTAAAGACCCTAATATCCACACTTATTTCATCAAGTGACGATTTAATAAAAAGCGCTGAAACATTAACACATGATATGTCAAAAAAACTACATAAATCATCTCAAATAGCCACTTCATCGGCCCAGGTGGTTCACACTATGGAAGAAATAGCAAGAAATGTTTCTGATATTTTGCAATATTCAACTAATACACTCACTAAAGCCAATGAAGGCAAGGTATTAATTAAAGAAACTTCAACAAATATAAAAATGGTGGATGAAATTATAAAAAATGGTAATAGACTCATGGAAGATTTAGGTAAAAAATCAAAAGATATAGCTAAGATTGTAAATATAATTATTGATATATCAGTTCAGACGAATCTCCTTGCTCTCAATGCTGCAATAGAAGCTGCCAGAGCTGGAGAGACAGGGAGAGGTTTTTCTATTGTTGCTGAGGAGGTAAGAAAACTCTCTGAAAAAACAGAAAACGCTACTGTGCAAATCACAGAGATCATTCAGGAGACAAGTAAGGATATTAAAAATATAATTGAACAGATGCAGAGCACTGCGTCAATTGTAGAAACCATTATAACTGTTGAAAACAAAGCCAGTGAATCTTTTGCCGATATTCTAAACAGTGTTGAACAATTACAAACTATGCTAGAACAGATAACTGCTGCTACGGAAGAAGTGGCAGTTGCAAATAATAGCGTAAGCGGTGATATAGAAGATATAGTAGAAACAACGAATAAAACCTCGGAAATCTCAAATATTATTACAGAAGCAGCTCGCAAGTTGAGAGAGATAGCAGAAAAGCTAGAAGAATCCACCAATCATTTCAAAATTTGACCAATAATTTTTAATATATTAATAAATCAATTAAGAATTCATTAAATTCAATTATGTCAAATCAAATATAAAGGAGTAGTTAACATGATTTATAAAATAAAATTAGCTGTTTCACAGAGGTGTAATTAACATGTTAAAATAAAACATTTTGCACTTAATACTAAAGGTATTTTTATAAATAAACCTGTTGACTTGGATAGCAATGTTGTAATATCTTTATCATATCTTTATAAATTAATTAACGGGGATGGTGTTATGAATATATTAGATAATCCTATAAAGGATATTATCACAATTAAAAATTTTGATGGCGATTTTGTTGAATCAAAAGGGATTTTGCATGATATTATTAACCCAGCTACAGATGAAGTTATAGGGAAAGTCCCTGACACAAAACCTGAAGAAATAGATACCATAATAGCAAGAGCAACGAGAGCCTTTCAAGAATGGAGGCAGACCTCCCCATTAATCAGGGTAAGGTATCTTTTTAAATTAAAGGAGCTATTAGAGGAAAATTTTGAAGAATTAAGTAGAATTCAAACTGTAGAACACGGCAAAACAATTGATGAATCAAGGGGTGAGACAAGAAGGGGGCTTGAAAATATTGAGGCAGCGTGCGCTGCATCAACACTCATGATGGGACACAACTTAGAAGATGTATCAAGCGGTATAGATGAGCACTGTATTTATCAACCATTAGGGGTTTTTGCAGCTATTACACCATATAATTTCCCATTTATGGTCCCACTCTGGTTTGCCCCATATGCAGTTGCTACAGGCAATTGCATAATAATAAAGCCATCTCCAAAAGACCCAATTTCACAGTACAAAATAGCAGAGCTTGTTTTAGAGGCGGGCCTGCCCGAGGGCGTCTGGAATGTTGTTAATGGTTTTAATAATGCAACTAACAGGCTTTTAGAGCACCCCGATATCAAAGGCGTAGGTTTTGTTGGATCAACAAGTGTTGCAAAATACATTTATGAAAACTGTGGCAAATACGGTAAACGTGTGGTTGCTCAGGGTGGTGCAAAAAATTTTATAGTTATAATGCCTGATAGTGATTTAAATAAAGTCATTCCAGCACTTCTTACTTCATTCTTTGGCAATGCCGGGCAGCGCTGTTTGGCAGCAGGCAACGCCCTTATTGTGGGAGACAATAAATTCTACGATAGGTTTATAAAAATGTTTATTGAGGCAACAAGCAAAATTTCTATAGGATACGGCCTTGATAGTGATGTGCAGATGGGACCCATGCAAAATATAGAAGCAAAAAAAAGAGTTTTGCAATATATAGAGCTTGGAGTGGAAGAAGGCGCAAAATTGAAGCTTGACGGCAGAAAATTTTCTATAAAAGAAAATTTAAGTGAAGCCTGCTTTATTGGCCCAACAATTTTTTCTGAAGTTTTGCCCACAATGAGAATTGCTAAGGAAGAAATATTTGGCCCTGTTGCAAACATTATGAAAGTAGATAATTTTGAAAGGGCTGTTGAAATAATTAACTTTTCCAATTACGGCAATGCTGCAAGTATATTTACTAATAGTGGCAGATTAGCAAGAGAGTTCAGATATAATGTCTCCTGTGGCAACATCGGCGTGAATATTGGAGTGCCTGCCCCAGTTGGTCTTTTTCACTTTGGTGGCATGAAGGATTCTTTCTTTGGAACATTACATGCACAGGGAAGAGATATTATCAGGTTCTTTTTAGAAGGTAAAATTGTAATTGAGAGGTGGTTTTGAATACACTATCCAGCTTAATAAATAATGTAGTACAATTTGAAAAAGATTTATCTACCATTTATAGGAAAGCTATAGAAGAGGGAAATTTCAATAAAGAATATTTTATAAATTTAATAGATGAAAAGTTAAAAGTTTGTAAAAAACTTGAAAGGGCATATAGAGATTCTGTAACGGATACACTTGAAAGTACCTTTTTCTTAGGTGATTTTCAATTACCTTCTATTAATGTAAATACAGATTTATCTAAAGATAAATCAGAACTTGAGAGATTAGAAAAGGATTGTATAGCTTTCTATGGAAAAGTTGCAGATTCAATAAAAAACTACAATAAAATAATTTACAAATATTTTGAAAAACTTCTTGAAGAG